>JALUKS010000236.1:3806-6121 GCA_027056465.1 Sulfurimonas sp. | reverse complement strand
AAAGGCAAGTACAAGGTAGAAGAGAGTTTCTCTCTACCTAGTGACTTTAGAGTAGATAAAAAGTTCCCTGAGGGGAACTACCTCAAGGTCGTTTTCATCCGAAAACTCAAGTAGCTCCTACTTTTAAAACTTATTCTTTTTAAGATTTTCAAGAGCTTGAGATGCCATGTTCCTGCATCCACTTCTGAAACGGCACTATTTATCTATAACATTGTGGCTGCTGTTTTGGAAGTCTCATCGCAAACTTTTTACCTTTTGAGCCGAGAAATCCTGCTTCTGTTACTCCTCTCTCTTTTTTTCATCATTACAGTTAGTAAAAGGATAGATTGTAGAAAAACCCAGTAGTTGCGACCATCTTTTAGTTTTAAAATTTCACTTCTTAAATGCTCTTTTAACTCAATATGTGCTAAAATAACTCTACCAAAATATGGAGTCACTCTTTGAAAGAAGCATCTGAAGTACTAGCACGAAAATATCGCCCCTCAAATTTCGATGAACTCATCGGTCAAGAGACTATAGCTCAAACACTCTCTCTTGCACTTGACACCAACAGGCTCTCTCATGCCTACCTCTTTTCAGGTCTTCGAGGAAGTGGTAAGACTTCAACTGCTCGTATCTTTGCGAAAGCTCTTATCTGTGAAGAGGGAATGAGTCACCACCCTTGTGGTGTTTGTGCTAACTGCAAGATGGCGATAGAAGGTCGCCATATGGACATCATAGAGATGGATGGTGCTTCTAGTCGTAAGATAGATGATATTCGTGATTTAGTAGAACAGACCAAGTACAAACCAGCAGTTGCAAGGTACAAAATCTTTATCATTGATGAAGTCCATATGCTTACTAAAGAGGCGTTTAATGCCCTTCTCAAAACGCTAGAGGAGCCACCAGAGTATGTGAAGTTTATCTTAGCGACTACCGACCCGCTTAAACTTCCAGCGACTATTTTAAGCCGAACGCAGCACTTTCGTTTTAAAAGCATCGCTACAAACAAAATAGTCAATCATCTTGCGCATATTTTACAACTCGAAGAGATAGAATATGAGAGCGATGCACTAGAGATTTTAGCTCGTAGTGGGAGTGGGAGTCTGCGTGACACGCTGACTCTTCTTGACCAAGCCATCATCTACTCAAAAAACTATGTTGATGTCGCTACTGTCACAGATATGCTCGGGCTTGTTGATCCTAAATTTATAGAGGAGCTTTTTGATGCCGTTTTTGCTAAGGATTATAAGGCATTAGTTGCTAAAGTAAAACTCCTAGAAGATTACGAATCAGAGATGGTTGTCGATGAGCTTATCGCCTACCTCAAAGAGAAGATGTTTAAGCACGATGCCCTCTTCTCGACACTTGTTCTCGATAGATTTTTTAGAATTTTAAGTGAGTCGAAGTATCTCTTTAGCATCAATGCAGATGGGAGTTTCGTACTCTCGCTTATCTTCTTTAAAATGGTAGAGGCACTGCGTATTCGTGAAATAGACCAGATGATAGAGTCGTTTCAAAAAGATGTAGCGCGTCCTGAAGTCGTACAACCCTCTGCAATACCTACCATCGAGATGCAAACAGCTACTCCAACGCCACAAATAGAAAAGGTCGAAACACCTAAAGTAGTGCAAACACCTACACAAAACGTTGAGCCTTATATCCAAACTTTTGAGACACTTATAGCAAAAATAAAAGATAGAAACTATGCACTTGGTGAGTGTTTTACAAACAACATAACTTATATCTCTTATGCAAATGAAACTCTTACTTGGGAATCTTGTGCAGATGAGGAGTGCAAAAAAGTACTTAAACATGGTTATGCTGTCATTAAACAACTTGTGCGAGAGGTTTTTAGTTTTGAGACAAAAATAAAAGGTGTTGCTTGCACAAAAACAGAATCGTTTCAAAATCCTCAGAGTGCTTCAATGATAGAAGATGTGGAACTGGGTAATGTTAGTTGTGTAAGCAACTGTGCAGACCCTGCCCCACTCGATGAGACAAATGGTGTAGACATCACACAAGAACCAATGGTCGCTCGTGCCATAGAGATGTTTGAAGCAAAAAAGGTAACTGTTCAGTCTAAAATCTAAACTGCCTAATTTTACTCTTTCGTTCGCTCAAAAAATATCTCACTACAGCAGAGTTTTTTCTTATCACAAAAAGAGAGTATCTCCTCATAAGGAGTGGTATTTCTTCGTTTACTAGTGGCAAAACGCGACTGTGACATCGCTAAAGACTCTGCAACATCTTTGTCAAAAATCTTCTGAGTTTTCTCTTTTTTCATATACTCTTTTAAGATACTAATAATAGTTCTGAAATCTCTCATATCACTC
>JALUKS010000236.1:0-3796 GCA_027056465.1 Sulfurimonas sp. | reverse complement strand
AAAATATGTCACTGTGCTATTTTTTTGAAGCTTTTTTCTCTTTTTGCCTCAATCGTTTAACAATATTTTTCAGAGTAATGCTTATAGAGAGGAACTCTAAATAGTACTTGATATGTAAAGTGGCTTCATAATTTTTCTTCTCTGAAATCTCAACGACATAAGATTCTAAACTTCCTATATCTTCTTCTAGTTCGTGTTGTAGTTTTTTTATATATAAGTAGCTCATCAACAGCAAAATAATGAGAACAATAGCTATCAATATGAAAATTGTATTCACTTGACTAACAAGTAGAGAGACCTCAATCTTATGAACAGTGGCAATATTTTGCATGGAGTTGTATAGAAGTGTGTAGGAGAGAATATATAAAAATGTAAAAACTGCACTGAAAAGCTGAAATATCTTAAAAAAAATCCCTTTTTGCACTCGCTTCATAGATCGCCTTTTTCTTTTTATATATTGTACTTCAAACTTCTTTAAGCCAAAATGATTTATAATGAATGTAGATTATATTATAGGGAGTCGTTATGTTTGTTTCATCTTATACAACATTTATTGATACAAGTACAACTAAACGCATACAGAACGACAAAAATGATCTTGAGAAAAAGCCAAAAGAGTCTTTTTCTAAACAACTTACACAGATAAACAATCAAGAGCTTATACTCTCTAAAAATCTTCCACTCAGTTATATCTCTAACTATAAAACTTTAAGTACAAAACAAGCGATAGAACAACAGATAGAGGGAAAAGATGAGCGACAAGTAAAAGCAGAAATAAAGTTCACAAAACTTTCGGCACAGAGTAGTGCACAGATTTCATACTCAGATAATTCAAAAATGTTCTCATTAAGAGTGCAACCAAAACCAACATTAAACCAGACACCAAAACTTGACAAAAAACTTCCAGCAGAAGCACTCAAAACTCAAGAGAGTGCACTTAAAAATCTCATGGTAAATACTTATACTGCAAATGAAAACTACTACCGTATAACAGCAGCTTAGTCCTCTACCCAAGCCTCACTTCGCATCACACGACCATCACACAAAAGTTTGAGTTTATAGGCACTTGTGCATTTTCCCTCATTCAACTCCATAACAGCCATCTGTAAAATCTTCTTACATTTTTTTGGAATGTCAAAATGCCCTTTTATCCCTGTTAAGAAGTTTACTAGAGGTACTTTTGCATCCATCCCTATAACATTATCACGGCATCCTGTTAGCCCGATGTCAGTGAGATAAGCCGTTCCCTCTGCTATCTGAAAATCATCTGTACTGACATGAGTATGTGTACCGATGATACCACTCACTCGACCTTGAAGAAGCATTAGCATCCCGCGTTTCTCACTTGTAGCCTCAGCATGAAAATCTATAAAGATATTTTTCACACCCTCCTCTTCCAAACGCGACACCTCATCACGAGCAGTGCGAAAAGCATTATCTGCATAGGGCATTCCATAGTGTCCCATCAAGTTAAGCACTGCTATCTTTTCGCCATTGACCTCATAAGTTTTACAGCCAGTTCCACTCACTTCTTTGGGGTAGTTATGTGGTCGCAGTAGCTCATGAGTCTCAAAAAGAGGGATGATGTCCTTTTTATCCCACGAGTGATTGCCCCCAGTCATAACATCAATGCCATAGCCAAAAAGCTCGTTACAGTTTTTCATACTCAAACCAAAACCGTGAGAGGCATTTTCATAATTGACTATAACAAAGTCAAGCCCCTCCTCTTCTCTTAATCGTTTGAGATGCCCTTTGAGCATATCTCTTCCTGGTCTTCCTACTATATCGCCGATAAACGCTATTTTCATCTACAGTACCTTTGGTTTATTATTTCTAAGATAAAAGAGTGTCGCTTTGATAATGTCATCATCATCACGGCTCTCTGATTTTATACTCTCTTTGGAGTCATTACGATAGGTAATAGTGATATTTTGCCCATAGTTCATAATACTTTTTATCTTTTTATCAAGACTTAAAAGCTTAATCACCATCAACTCAAAGAACTGTTTTGTAGGCATATCTAGCTCTCCAAAACGGTCTATTATCTCCTCTTCTATCTCATAAATTTCTACAGCATTTTCACACTGAGAAAGACGTCTATAGATGTCTAAACGCAATCTATCTTCTGTAACAACCTCATCACTGATATAAGCCGAAATAGTAAGTTTAATATCAACTTTCACACGTTCGCCCTCTTTGGTGTTACTTAGCTCTTTTATGGCATCTTCTAACATTCGTAAGTAGAGAGAATAGCCGATATTTTTAATATGCCCACTCTGTGCATCGCCTATAAGATTACCACCACCACGGATTTCTAAATCATGATGTGCTAGAACCGAACCACTCCCCAAAAAGGAGTTGGACTCTAGGGCAAGTAAGCGTTTCTTCGCTTCATCTGTAAGAGCCTCTTTGTTTTTTACTATAAAGTAAGCAAATCCCTCAACACTACCACGACCAACACGACCACGGAGCTGGTGCAGGTCAGCTATACCAAATCTATCAGCACCATCCACTAAAATAGTATTTACTTTCGGCATATGGATACCTGACTCGATGATACTTGTCGCTATCATGAGGTCATACTCCCCTGCTTCAAATTTAAGAAGTTCTTTTTCGGTCTCAACAGCAGAGATTTTTGAGTGGAGCATTACGACTCTAAGTTCAGGCAGAAGAGCTTTAAGTTCGCCGAGTTTTATAGGCATATGGTCAATGGAGTTATAGACATAAAAGACCTGCCCACCACGGCGAAGTTCTCTTAGGATAACCTCTTTGATGAGTTTCTCTTCATACTCTTTAACAAAGGTTCTCACCCCTTGGCGTTCACTTGGAGGCGTAAAGAGTTGGCTCATTGTTTTTATAGAGCTTAGTGCTTGGTTAAGTGATCGAGGGATAGGTGTTGCCGACATACTTAAAAGGTGTACATTATGATACAACTCTTTTATCCTCTCTTTTTGCTTGACTCCAAACTTATGCTCTTCATCTATGATAACCACACCCAGTTTTTTAAACTCCAAACCAAAGAGTGTATGTGTACCTACAACTGTATCTATCTCTCCAGAAGCGAGTCCTTTTATGATGGCATTTTTATCTTTTGTACTTACAAATCTATCAAGCTTGGCATAGCGAATACCTAGCTCAGAAAAACGCTCATCAAGCGAACGCCAATGTTGTGCAGAGAGAAGTGTCGTAGGGACTATAAACGCCGACTGATAGCCTGACTTATGTGCTGCAAAGATAGTGTTAAGTGCTATCTCTGTCTTACCAAATCCTACATCGCCACTTAGGAGTCTATCCATGATATTTCCAGTCGCCATTTGCCCTAAAATATCTTTAACGGCGTTTGTCTGATCCTCTGTATATTCAAATCCTGAAAGTTTTTGAAACTCTTTTAACTCCTGTTTTGAAAGATTTATCTTTGGTGCTTTTATGAGCGCGCGAGCTGCCGCAGTATTTACAATCTGCCCTGCAATTTCTAGTAATCTTTTACGTACTTTTGCTTTAAGCTTGCCGAAGTTTCCCTTACCGAGTCTATCCAAAACAGGGGTAGAGCCACCACCAGCTATATATCTGTCGATGTAGTCAAGGTTTTCAACTGGCAGAAGTATCTTATCATCGCCTACATATTTTATGACTATAAAGTCTTTAACACCACCGAGAATTTCAGTCTGCTCTATCGAGTCAAATATCCCGACTCCATAATCCTCATGCACGACATAGTCCCCTTTTTTGAGGTCATCAAGGAGAATAGAACTCTTTCTTCTACGGCGTTTTTTATCTACCCTATTTAAAGAGATAA
>JALUKS010000235.1 GCA_027056465.1 Sulfurimonas sp. | reverse complement strand
AAGGTTTTGGAAAAAACTACTTTTCATTGGCAGCCATTCAAGCCTATATTTCGCTTGCTAAAATTATTGCCAATATCTCTTCTATATGCACACTTAGTGGAAAACCACTCACTATTCAAAACACTTCACCTCCTCACTCCTCTTTCAAACTCGTAAGTGCCAGACTATAATCAGTATAATAATATATTAAGTATTTATTGATTACAATAACAATTATCATTTATAAAATAGTGGAATTCATGTATAACAAATCAAAAATATTAAGTATCTCATTTTTATTACTTCTCACTTCACAGCTTTTAGCAGATGAGGCGAAAGAGAGTAAAACAAGAGAGCGCCTACACTCACCAAGAAAAGCGATAGATAATGTTGCCAAGATTGAGCAAAAAGAGGTTTCTGTTGCAGAGAGCTTGAAGCATATGTTTAGTGATGCAAAAGTAAGTGGTCAGCTCAAAAGTATCTATGCCGACTATAACTATAAACAAAATGCCCAAGGAGATGTTTATTCCACGGCAATAGGTGGTATCATAAAGTATGAACTTGCCTCACTTAATGGCTTGAATGCAGCAGCAGCAGTCTATACCTCTCATGACATTAACTTTGCGACAGGTAAAGATACTCACCAAAATCCAGAACTCTCTTCAGAAAAAGGCTACTATACGGAGATGGCTGAAGCATATCTGAACTATAAGTATAATGAGTTTAACTTCCGTGCAGGGAGACAGACTCTCGACACTCCTCTTGCTGATAGTGATGATATTCGTATGATTCAAAACACTTTTGAGGCTTATATCGCTACTTATAATCTCAATGGGTTTAAATTTATGGCAGGAAATATCCAAAACTGGCAAGGTTTTGATGCAGGACTTGAAGATCCATGGAATAAAACAGGCAAAGATGGAACAAATCTAGTCGGAGTTAAGTATAGTGATACACTTGAGTTGAGTGCATGGTACTATAATATCACAGGAGTCACTAATGCTTTTTACATTGATGGAGGAGTAGAGTACCCATTTTCAAAGGATATAACACTTCATGCAATGGCACAATACCTCAACGAAAGTGAACTAGATAACAGCAGTGTTCAAAGCACTGTTTATGGTGCTATGCTAGAGCTTGTTGTTCATGGTCTTGGTTTCAATATCAGCTACGACAAAGCACTCCAAAAAATGGGCAAGGAGAGCTTTTCTGGTTACGGTGGTGGTACACTCTTCACCAGTATGGACACTATGATACTTGATAATATCGCTCAAAATTCAAATGCACAAGCGATAGTGGGTGGGTTTACTTATGACTACAAAGAGTTTGGATTTCTCTATGCTTATGGTGACTTTTCAAGTGATACTGAGCATATAACAGAGCAAGATATAGGTGCTCAATACAATGTAAATGATAAGTTTTTAGTCGCTGGGATTTATGCAATAGAAAATGACCTCAAACATAATCAACAAACAAACTACGACTGGAATAGATTTCAGCTTTTGGTAAACTATAACTTTTAAAGGCTAGCAATGGGAGTAAAAAGTATCTTATCACTTAAAGAAGCACAAAGTCTCTTTAGAGAGTACTCACTCGCACAGCTTATACCTACAACTGATGGTATTGTAGATACAACCTACATCACAAAGAGCTATATCCTCAAAAAATATGAACGCCCTATTCTACGACAAATTCAGAAAAATAGCCTGCATTTAGAACAACTTCACTCCTCTGGACTCAATATCTCTAAACTTGTAGCACAGAGTGATGAGTGGTATCTTTATACACGATTAGAGGGCAAATCTCCCACAACTATCAGCTACTACCACATCCAAGCACTTGCTCGTTTTATGGCAAAACTTCACAGTCAAAAGCTTCCTGCTCAAGATGAGTTTATAGAACGCTACCAAGTAGAAAAAAAGCTTCTTGTACTTAAACATGAGTCTTACTTTTACTACAAAAAACTAGCCCCGCTTAAAGATTTTCAAGAGAGTCATGATGGCTTTATTCATGGAGATATATTTAAAGATAACACTGTTTTTAATGAAGAGCAGATAGCTGTTTTTGACTTTATAGATGGGGGTTTAGGCTCGTTCGCGTTTGATATAGCAGTCGCCCTACTCTCTTTTAATCCTAAAAATAAATCTTCTCACAACAGACTCTTTTTATCGACCTACAACCAACATGCCCCAAAGAAGATAGCACTAAAAACTCTTCATGAGTATAGAAAAATCGCCTCTCTCTTTTATGCTTTAGTTCGTATCTCCTCTGGGCAAAATATTGCACGAGCAAAGGAACTTCTATGACCTCACTTTTTATCACTCTTTTGGCTTATCTCATCGACCGTCTTTTTGGTGAGTTTCGTTTTATGACGCACCCCATCATCCGTATTGGTGAGATTATCTCTTTTTTTGAGGAGCATTTTTATAAAAATAGCATATTAAGAGGTGTTCTGCTTCTTCTCTTTGTACTCACGACTGTAACGACACTAAGCTATGCCCTTCTTCTCTTTCTTCAAGAGCTATTTTACCCCCTCTACATCCTCCTCTCTGCACTCATAGCCTCTCTCTTTTTAGCACACAATATGCTAAGAGCAGCTGTTTTATCCGTGCTGAGTGCAGAAGATAAAAGAGCAGAGATAGCGATGCTTGTAAGTCGTGATACAAAAGATATGAGTGAGAGTGATGTCTATAAAGCTGCTGTTGAGACCTACGGAGAAAACCTTAGTGATGGTGTTATAGCCCCTCTCTTTTACCTTCTCTTTTTTGGTTTAGTTGGCTTAATCTTTTACAAAAGTGTCAATACTCTTGACTCTATGGTCGGCTACAGAACTGAGAAGTATGAAAACTACGGCAAGGCTTCAGCCCTCCTAGATGACATCCTCAACTACATCCCCTCGCGTTTAACTGCCCTACTCATCATGATGCTTTCCAAACAGAAAAATATCTTCGCTTTCTATGCAGATGGAAAAAAACACGACTCTCCAAACGCAGGACACCCCATAACAGCTATGGCGTTAGCTCTAGGCATCAAGCTCGGTGGCGATACCTACTACTTCGGTAAGCTGAAGAAAAAAGCCTCTTTTGGAAAAGGGAGAGAAGAGATAAAAGCAGAGGATGTTAGAAGAGCATTAGCGATATTATAGTACTATCCAAAATTATATTTTAAAAAAGAGGCTCTATGGGATATACAGACTGGTTCAAAAAACATGCTCAAAAACATAAAGTTATAGTCGCTAAACTTCTCTCAAAAAACTACTCAAAAGAGCAAATCATCGACTACTTTGATTTTGAAAATATGAAACGCGAAGAGAAGGATTTTTGTCCTCTCTATGCCAAAGATAAAAAATGCCACGATATGGAGTCGCTCAACTGCTACCTCTGCGCCTGTCCAAACTTTCGCTTTAATGATACAGGAATAGAGAAAGTCGAAGAGAAGACAAAGTTTAGCTTCTGTAGCATAGACTCAAAAGATGGAAGAGTCGGCGTTTATGGTGAGAAAATCCATCAAGACTGCTCAAAGTGTGGCGTCCCACATCATCGCGTTTTTGTTGAGAAACATTTTGATATTGCTTGGGAAAAGATGATGAAAAAGTGTCAATATGAAGCTATTTGAGCAAAAATTTCAAACAAATAGCTATGGCTATGAAATAGGAAAAGTCAGCCTTTTACTCTCTAAAATATTACTAGCCAAAACAGAAACTGTAACACTAAGCAGAGATACCCTAAAGAAAAATCTTAATCATCATCCAGACTTGAGAGAACATGACTATTTACTCTTAGATGAGATAGTAGGTAAGAGTCATTTTGTGGCTAAGGATGGAAATAGAACCGTGGCGATAGTGCTTCATAAAGATAGTAATGAACTCTATCATTATGCACTCAAAGCAACTGCAACAGGAAAACAGCTCTTTATGACATCCTTTAGAAAAACAAGACAAAAATCAATAAATAGGTTAAGGCAAAAAGGGAAAGATAAAAAAATAATAATTTTAAAAGATAATTTGCCATAGGTGGAAGGACTCTCACACCCCTTCACTTACAACCCGTTCCCCAATAAATCGGAGCGGTACGGCCGAGAGATATTCACCGCGTCTTCCTATGACCTAATAAAATTATACCACATTTAAAGTAACAAAAAAATTAGCTAAAATACACTTATGAATATATCTATAAACCCAGACAACTATGAAAACCTTAGAAATTTCAAAGAGATTCTCAAAAAAGATGAATCCTCTATGATAAACGAAGCACTAGAGGTGTACTTCCAAGCACAGAACAAAATCCTCCTAGAGAAAAATCTTGACAATGAAAATGCCCTTACAAATCTCTCTTATGATGAGTTTTGGAATGATTTAGAGATATGATGACTCACGGTGCAGATATATATGGCTATGCAAAGAAGATAGGGTGCAGAGCTGAAGAGATTATAGACTTCTCCTCAAACATCAACCTCTACCAACCTGAGATAGATTTTTCACTCTCAAGTAGAGAAGTAGCACTCTATGCAGATAGCAGTTATGGAGATTTTCGCACTCTTTTAGCTGAGAAATATACCCTAGAGAAAAATCAGATAGCACTTTTCAATGGAGCGACATCAGCTATCTACTCCCTCTTTGCTTCCATAAAACGCAAGGATGTTTTTCTCTATGCACCTCTCTATGGCGAGTATGAAAAAGCCGCCTTAGCTACGAAAAAGAACATCTATAAAATCAATCGCATAGAGGATGAAACTGATATGCCAACAGAGGATTCTGTAGTCGTCTTTGTCAATCCCTCAACACCAGAAGGAACTTACTACAGCAATATCAAAGAGCTACTAGCAGAGTGGATAGAGCTAGAGTGTACCATCATCATAGATGAGAGCTTTTTAGAGTTTGAAGAGTTGGCATCTGTTCGCCAAGAGATAAAGAGTTACAAACGACTCTACATCATCCAATCATTCTCAAAGTTCTACTCCTGTGCAGGTGTACGCATCGGTGCTATCTTCTCCAACAAGAAAAATATCAAAAAACTACAAACGCCACTCTGGAATCTCTCCACCCTAGATGTCTCTTTTTTACGCCAGCGTTTAGTCGATGAAGAGTTTGCTAAAAAGTCACGAGAGCTTCATCAATCTCAAAAAACAGAGCTAACAAAGATACTAACAGACTCCAAACGTTTTAGTGAGATTGTAGAGAGTGACACGAACTTTATCTTAGCTCTCGCCGAAAATGGTGAGGAGCTATTTGAGAGACTTTTAGAACAGAAAATCTTAGTGCGAACATGTGGTAGTTTTGACTACCTCTCAAACAACTGGTTGCGTTTTGCAGTGAAAGGTGCAGATGCACATAAAGCACTAAAAATTGCACTAGAGTATTAAAATTATGCTATAATATTTTCAATCAATTGAAAAGGATAGTCAAATGCAGAAGCTTATAGAACTCTCGAACCTCTACTTTTCGCTCCCTACCCCTAAGTTTAAACGCTATCTTTTTGAGAGCATAGATTTTGAGTCAAAACTTGTAGGTATTTTAGGACAACGAGGAGTAGGTAAAACTACACTTATCAAGCAAATAGCACAAAACTATGCACTTCCTCTCTCTAAAATGCTCTATATCAGTGCAGATAATATCACAGAAACACTCAGTGAAATAGCCATTAAGTTTAGTGCTTATGGTGGTAAGTTACTCATCATAGATGAGATACATAAGGCGAGTAATTTTGCTCAGGAGTTAAAAACTATCTATGATTTTGTAGATATAAAAGTCGTTTTTTCTGGCTCTTCTGCTCTTGAGATAGAAAATTCAAAAGTTGACCTTAGCCGTCGCGCACTTTTCTATGAACTTCACTCCTTATCATTTCGAGAGTTTTTAGCCATCAAGTTTGAGCTTGATTTACCAGTTTTAGAACTTGAAGATATTTTACAAAACCATCAAGAGCTCGCACAAAATATAAAAAAAGAGTTTAGACCTCTTGAGTACTTCAAGCTCTTTCAAGAGTTCGGTGCTTATCCATTTTTCACAGAGGGTGAAAAGGGGTATAACCTAAGACTCAATGAAATTGTAAATATCATCCTAGATAGCGAAGTAGCCTCCATCTACAATGTAGAGAGCGATAAAATCAACATCATAAGAAAACTTCTACATCTTTTATGTGCAAGTGTTCCTTATGAACTTAACATTCAGAACTTATCAAAAGAGG
>JALUKS010000234.1 GCA_027056465.1 Sulfurimonas sp. | reverse complement strand
AAATGCTAAAATTGAACTCTTAAAACATGATGATAAAACAAAAAGTAAAATTAATATTTTTTCTCTTAAGCATGCTCACAAGAGTGAAGATTATGATGCAGTAGTGCTGAGCGAACTCTATACACTATATCTAAAAAAGTATGAGAGTGAAAGGAATTATAGACATCAACTCTTTAGTCGTTACTTTACTGATCATCTTACAAATCTTCCAAATGTATATCAACTTCGTAAAGATTTTCAAACAGATGAAAAGCAAGGATTTGTGCTTATAAAAATTGATAACTTCCTAACAATCAATAATTTTTATGGTTTTGTGATAGGGGATTTAGTTATTGAAGAGATTGCAAAATACCTCAAAGGGACTCTACCTGAACATAAAGTTTATAGGCTCTCTGGAGCAGAGTTCGCTTTTTCTATGGAAAAACGATTAGAGTTTTATGAACTCAAAAAATATCTCAACGAGATATATGAGAAGATTAATAGTTATTTTGTAAGGTATCAAAGTAGTAAAATATTTATAGATTTTACACTCGCTTCTTCTGCTGAACCAAACATAGAAAATATCTTTTCTAAGGTTTCCATGGCACTGGGATATGCAAAAGAGATAGGTGTGCCTTTTTGGATTTATGAAGATAGAATGAACTTTGAAAATAACTACAAACGCAATATTGAACTCTCTGAAGTTGTAAGAGAGTCTATCTCTAAGTCAAGAATTGTTCCCTATTTTCAAGCTATCATTAACAATAAAACAGGAAAAATAGAAAAGTATGAGTGTTTAGCACGTCTCTTAGATGAAAATTCCAATGTGCTTTCTCCTTTAGTTTTTATTCCAATAGCGAAAAAAATTAAGTCATATTACCTGATAACAATGCAGATGATAGAAAAGTCTTTTGCTGTTTTTGAAAATAATGACTTAGAATTTAGTATTAATCTCTCTATAGAAGATATTATGAATAGTGATATTTTTTATTTTGTGATAGAAAAATTAAAGAGTTCCTCTGCTTCTAAAAGAGTGACTTTTGAACTTCTAGAGTCTGAGTCAATTAATGACTTTAATAAGGTTGAAAAGTTTATAAATGAGATAAAACGTTACGGTGCGAAAGTGGCTATAGATGACTTTGGAAGTGGTTATTCAAATTTCTCGTATCTTATTAAGATAAAGGCAGACTATATAAAAATAGATGGATCACTAATTGAAAACATTCATATAGATAAGGCTTCTCTCATTGTTGTAGAAACTATTGTCTCTTTTGCAAAGAAACTTGGTATGAAAACAGTGGCAGAGTATGTGTACTGTAGTGTTGTTATGGATAAGATAAAAGAGTTGGGAATAGACTACTCACAAGGCTTTTACATTGATGAGCCGACACTTCATAAAGCAAATATTTAAATATACTTAATGAAAAGAGAGTGTGTTAAGAGCCAGAAGCTCTTAACTGTGGAAGAGATAATTACTGAGCTACTTCTACAGTAACCTTAGTTGATTCCCAGATTCCGTGCTTAGTACAGTAACCGTGTGCAACAAGGTTAAGTTTTTTGCCCATTGGACGGATAGTGAAAGTTACTTCAGCATGAGACTTCTCATTTCCAAGTGTCCCTGGTACGAAAGTAGCCATTGCTAACTTAGTTTCACCATTGAAAAGAGTGATAGATTCGATGTAGTGATCGAAATCATCTGGGTGAGTATATTCGTTACCCATTGTAACAGTAACTTTTAAAGTTTCACCTTTCTTAGCTTCACCTTCAACTGTGATGAATGGTGAGTGACGGTCGATTAAATCTTTTTTAGCTTCACGCTCTACATTGTCGATATTTTCGTATACATTTACTTTTGGCATATTAAATCCTTGTTTTTTATTTGTGGCATTGTATCTATAAAAACATTTACTCTTCACTTAAATCAGAGTATGTCTCTCTTGTTTAAGTTTTTTTTTATTTTTTGAAACTTAGTAGAGAATTAACGAGATTTTAACCAACAAAAAGATAAAATCGCGACAATTATATAAAAAAGAGAAAAAACTATGCTAAAAACACTACTAATAGAAATCGGCGTTGAAGAGTTACCGGCTGTTCCCCTTTTAAAAGAGTTGAAAAACATTGAAACAAAGTATGCAAAAATCTTAGAAGAGTATGCACTTCTTGGTGAGTTTGAATTTTACTATACACCTCGGCGTTTAGTTATGTGGCATAGAGAGTTTAAAACTGCACAAGAAGATAGTGTAGAGGAGTTCTTTGGAGCACCATTAGCAGTAGCTTATAAAGATGGCGAGCCTACACCCGCAGCTAATGGTTTTGCAAAGAAGTGTGGCGTTTCACTTGAAGAGCTAAGTAGTGCAGATAAGGGTGGTAAAGAGGTTCTTTACTATAAAAAAGATGTAAAAGGTCAAGCTTCAGCAGAGCTACTTCCAGAGATTATAGAGAAGTGGATTAAGTCTTTAGAGTTTGGAAAAACCATGCGTTGGGGAAGTGCTTCTGATAGCTTTATCCGTCCTATTAGATGGGTAAATGTTATGATGAATGATGAGTTAGTACCTCTTTCTCTTTTTGGTGTTGATTCTGCTAAGAGTACATTTCTTCACCGTATAGCAAAGTTTGGTGCCTTAGAAGTTGCTGGTTCTAAAGAGTATTTTAAAGCTCTTAAAGAGGGTGGTGTTACACTTTTCCCAGAGGAGAGAGCTGAAAAAATTAAGTCTGACTTCATACAGATAGAGAAAGAGAGTGGTCTTGCTATAGAAATAGATGAAGAACTTTTTGAAGAGGTTGTAGCGATTACTGAAAATCCTACTGCACTTTTAGGCTCTTTTGATGAGGCATTTTTAAGACTGCCACCTGAGGTCATCGTTACCTCTATGAAAGAGCATCAGCGTTACTTCCCTGTTTTTCAAGATGGTAAACTCACAAATAAGTTTGTCGTAGTCTCTAATGCTTTAACTGATGACTTCGCTGAGGTTGTCAAAGGAAATGAAGTTGTACTTCGCCCGCGTTTAGCAGATGGACTCTTCTTCTGGGACAACGACCTCAAACGCGGTCTCTCTACTGAGGGACTAGAAAAAATCACTTTCTTCAATGGTCTTGGAACTGTGACAGATAAGATAGCTCGTGAGGGTGTGATAGCAGAGAAGCTTTTTGATCTTTTCGGTTTAGCTTGTAAAAAAGAGCACCTTAAGCGTGCTGTATCCTTAGCAAAAGCTGACCTTATGAGTGAGATGGTTTATGAGTTTACAGAGCTTCAAGGGCTTATGGGCGGATACTATGCACTAGAGCAGGGCGAAGATAGAGAGATAGCGACTGCTATATCTGAGCAGTATCTTCCTGATGGTGAAGAGAGTGCACTTCCTTCTACTCCTTTAAGTGCAGTGGTAGCGATGAGCATTAAGCTTGACACACTTTTAGCACTCTTTTCAGCAAATCAAATCCCTACAGGCTCTCGTGACCCATTTGCACTCCGCCGTGCAGTAAATGGAATCGTTCGCATAGTTAATGAGTATGGTTTTCACTTTAACATCGTAACGACTATGAAAGAGTTAGCTACAAACTATGCCGAGATAGATTTAGAAAAGTTAGAGAACTTTATACTAGAGCGTATTAAACGCTACTATAGTGTAAACCCATCTATTGTTGCAGCAGTTCTTGCTTCTGGCGAAAGAGATCTCTATGATATGGGACAAAAAATTGATGCACTTAACAGCCTTGTCAATTCAGAAGGTTTTACAGAAGTAAGTGCAACTTTTAACCGTGTAGCAAATATCGTTAAAGATTTAGACTTAAAGAGAGAACTAAATGTTGATTCTGTAAAGTTTGAAGAGGATGCTGAAAAAGTACTTTTTGAGCGATATAGTGATGTTTCAGATAAACTCTATAGCTCTTATGAAGAGGAGTTAGATGCACTTCTAGGTCTTAAGCCTGAACTTGATAGTTTCTTTGAAAATGTTATGGTAAATGCTGAAAATGAGGCAGTGAGAAACAACCGTAAAGCACTCGTTGCTAACATCTATAAAAGCATCTTAAAAATTGCAGATATAAAAGAAGTGAGTGTATAAACTTCTTTGTATGATATAGCAGTTATAGGGGCTGGGATAAACGGCTCATGTATTACTCATGAGCTTACAAATGCAGGTAAAAGAGTCATCCTTTTTGATGCAGATGGCATCGCTTCTGGTGGGAGTGGAGCTGCTGGGGCTTTTATTAGCCCGAAGTTTTCTAAGAGTGGAGAGTTAAAAGATATTTTACATGATGCCTTTCTCTATTCGCTAGACTTTTATGAGAAAAACTTTCCACATCTTCTTACAAAATCTCCACTCTTGCACATAGCAAAAGATGAAGTAGATGATGTCATCCTCCGTGTGTATAAAAAGAAAACTGACTTAGAACTTTTAGATGCACCCCAGCTAGAAAGAGAGGCTATCTCAATAAACGCAGGCATAGTAAATGCCAAGCCTATGTGTGAAGCACTCAGTAAGTCTGCTACTTTGAAACAAGAAGAAGTTGTAAGCTTAGAGTATGATGATGGCGTTTGGATAATCAACGAGTCCTATAGTGCCAAAGAAGTAGTACTTGCAACAGGTGCTTACAAAACACTACTAAATGAACACTACATAAAACTTCGTGGTGTTTGGGGACATCGTATAGATGTCAAAACAACTACAAATAATCCTCACTCTATCCATCAGTTTGTCTCTATTTCTCCGAGTAAAGAGGGTGAATTGGCAATCGGTGCTACCCATAATGTTCACTATCATCCTCAAACTGCTACTGAAGAGTATAATATAGAAGCAGGGAGAGAGGAGTTACTAGAAAAAGCATCCCGTAGTATTCATCTAGAAAATATAGAAGTTACAAAGGACTACATGGGTCTGCGTTCAGGATCTTTTGACTATATGCCTTTAGTAGGTCCACTTGTGATGTCTCATGAGACTCTACAGAATAAAAACATCCATTTTCAAACAAAAAAACCAGACTTTAGTGCTTACACTTACTATCCAAATCTTACGATGATAAATGGAAGTGGTGGGTATGGGTTTGTCCTTGCACCTTATCTTGCTAAAATATTAGCTGCATTTATATTAGGAGATAAAGAGATAAGTAAGAGGATTCATCCTGCAAGATTTTTTGCAAGATGGGCGAAGAAGCTTTAGACTCTTAAAGTCTAATCTTCACCACTTTATGAGGAGACTCTTTAAAGACTTCTTTAAAAGCATTCGCTCGGATCTCTTTCATCTTTCCCGTAGCAACTGGCGAAAGGAAGTATGCAAGGTCTATGGCTTCCTCTATATCATAGTTGTTATCGTGTAAAAAAACTATCTGCTTGTCGAGTTTACGTACCTGTGCTGCAAGTGATTGGGCATAGTGACTGATAGCTTTATGGTGTCTATCGTATTTGTGTCCCATTCCAAAAAATACAAACTTACCACTTAGCCGAATATTTGGCACATCAAGGTAGTTGAGTTCTTTATCGTAACGAGTGAACTGTCTTGATGAGAGTTTGTCAAGGTCAGCATCAAACTCTTCAATGATAGGAGTAGGTGCTATGTTCGAGCGATTATAGCCAAATAGATACTTGATCTCTACTAATTTACCAGGATAAATATTTTTGAGTCCTGCATTTATGATGTAGCTCATAGGATTTTCTGTGAGTGGGACAAACTCATCATACTGCTCAAAGCCATCCTCTTGTAAAAAGTGGCTCATAGAGTAACCTACTGGAGTAAGTTCAGGGTTATAGAGTATGACTGTTCCACAAACAGTTTTACGTTTTTTCTTCAGCATTGTTTCTAAATCTGCTGGAGTGATTTTATCATCTTCATTTTCGTTTAGGTAGATATAGTGACCGTTTATAAAGTCCATATCAAATTTTGTTGTAAACTTTCCAAATATTTGCATTGTATTTCCTCTAATTATTAGTAGAAGTATACTATAATTTGTACTATGATTTATATAGCTTTTCTTATTTTTACTTTTTTAGTACTTCTGTTTGCATTTTATCAGTGGCAGTTTTATATGGTGTTTTCGCCTACTTACCATAGAGAGGGGCACCTTTGTGAGAAATGTAGCATACTTACAATGAGTACTGACGATGGTATTAGCTTAGAAGGGGCTCTCTATGAGCCTACAAATCCCACTGCAACACTCCTTATGTTCGTTGGGCGTTCTCACGATGCAGTGGGTATCATCTCTAATCTCTCTCTTACCTACCCAAACACGAGAGTTATCGCATTTAACTATCGCTCTTATGGAAAAAGTGAGGGAAAAGTAGATGAGAAAAATATGTATGCAGATGGTTTGAAAATAGCAACACTTGTAGAAAAAAACTATGGTGAGTTTTATCTTTTAGGCTATTCTATAGGCTCAAGTGTAGCTTCCTACGTGGCATCACATCACAGAGTCAAAAAACTTTTTTTAATTGGGGCTTTTAATTCTATAGCTTCACTCGCAAAGTCGAAGTTTGTAGATAGAAGTTTTTTCCCTTTTATAAATCTTTCAAAAGTGTTCCGTTATAAGTTCAGAACTGGTGAGTATGTAAAAAATATAGAGGCTCCTACTTATCTTTTTGTTAGTAAAAGTGATAGTATAACTTATATAGAAAATGCAAGAGAGCTAAAAGGAAAGATTAAAAATTTAGCTAAGTATGTAGAACTTGATGGACTTTCACATAAAGAGATACTTTGGCATAAAAAAGTAATAGATCAGATAAATAAGGAAATAAATGTTACATAAACTACTAAATGAGATTTTTTTTAGACTTTACTTTTTTATCTGTTTAGCCGTCATAGAGTATTTGGCAACGACTTTAGTACATATTAGTGTTATAGAAAGTATGTGGGATAAATCCAATCACTTTATCGCATTTTTTACACTCTATATTTTACTTTCATTCGCGTTTAGAAATTTCGCATTAGTGAAAAAAGTTGGAGTACTTTTACTTTTTGGTGTTCAGATAGAAACAGTGCAACAACTCATCGGTAGAAGTGCTTTTTCTGGTTTGGATATCGTGGCAGATAGTGTTGGAATTTTACTTGGTGTGATTGCTTACTACCTTTTAAAAAAAAGATTTAGTAATCAATTCTAGCGAGATAAAGTCCATTGGCAGGAGCAGGGCGAAGAGGGTATTTTTTCTTTGCTTCTAGTTTTGCAACTATTGTTTTTTTATCCAAAGAGAGTAGGGCTCCCACCATCAAACGAATCTGAGAACGTAAAAATCCATTTGCTTGAAAGTTTAGTATGAGATAGCCTTTGTGTTCGTAAGCAAAAGCCCTATAAATCTCTCGCACTGAACTTCCTGTATCACTTCCTGTTTTCATAAACTCACTAAAGTCATGTATGCCTTCAAAAAGTTTTATTTTACTCTTTATATCCGCTTTATCTACAGTTTTTAAAAAGGTGATAGAGTCTGCTTCAAAAGGATTAGACTCACCTTGTTTGATGATGTATCTATAGACTCTTCTTTTTGCAGAGTAGCGTGCATGAAACTCACTACTTACCTGAGCAATTTTTCGTACCATGATGGAGGAGGGGAGCATCTCGTTCATCACTCTCTTAAGTTTGGCTATATCTTGCCAAAAAGGGGGTAAGTCCAGATGGCATACCTGTGCCGTGGCATGGACACCTTTGTCTGTTCGACCACTTGCTATGAGTCGCTCTTTTATGCCTAGTTTCTTTAGCACTTGTTCTACATTTCCAAGTATAGTATTTTTTGTCTCTGTCTGCGTTTGTGAACCCAAGAAGTGAGTTCCATTGTAAGAGAGAGTGAGTTTAACTCGCATCAAAATCTTCTTGCAATTTTTTTGTTATACAGAAGATAACTTCCTACAAAGAAAGTGATAGCTACAAGTGGGATAGTATAAAAACCAATCGCTTTACCTAGTCCAATAGTCGCACCGTAATAGAAAGCAATATATAAAAAGAGATAGAGATAAATTTTAGGTTTTCCATGTCTTGCATGTTCTATTCCTATAGCTGCTGCAAAAAAGAGTCCAAGAAGAGGAAAAAGAGTAAGTAAAAAGTTAGTGATAAGTGTCGTTTTACGTGATCTCACTGTTTTATACATCTTCCAGTATTCTAGGGCGGAGTTATATTTATTGTATGTGGTATGCATATTATTATTTATAAGCATAGTCTCAAAATTAACTTGAGAAAAACTCTCTTTGGAGTAGGTATAGCCCTCTCCTTGAAAAAGTTTGAGGTGTAAGATACCATTGTCATTCAAAATCTTTGCAGTTTTTGCAGATATGAGAGTCTCTTCATTGAGGTTTTTATTAAATAAAAATATTTTTGAAAAACTTCCATCTGGATTATTAGCACCGATGTATAAAAGCCAGTTACCAAATCTATTTCCATACTCACTTGCTGCAAGATTAAACTTTGCCTCACTTTTTTTATGTATCATAAAGTTTTTTATGAGAGAATTTGTGTAAGGCACTACAAAAAAGAAAGTTATAAAGAGAATGGTACTTAAAAAAAGAGCAGGCTTGAAAAGAATCTTGAGTAAAAACAGTGGTTTAATACCTAAAGAAAAGAGAACAATAATTTCATTATCATTAGAAAATTTAAAGAGAGTAAGGGTGATAGCAACAAAAAAAGAGACAGGTAAAGTAAAAAATATAATTTGTGGAAGATAAAAAAGATAGAGTTTCGACATCTCTGTTATACTGAGCTGGATAACCGCTGTAAAAGTAGCTAGTTTAATAAAAAGAATCACTGTTGCAATCGCAAATAGAGGAAGAAACATAGCTAAAAAAAGTGAAGATAAATGAGTAGTTAAATATTTTCTAAGTCTATTCATAATTTAATAATTCGCTTGAATATAGGCTAAAATAGGAGACTCAAAGAGAAAAACTATAAAAGTAGCTAGTGCCAAAAAGGGAACAAAAGGGACTCTTTTTTCTTCTTCTGAACGGTTTTGTACAAAGAGTAAAACAGGAAGAGCGAGGAGTGCTGAGAGAAAGACTGCTACAAGTGTAAGTTTTATACCTAAGAGTGCTCCCATAGTCGCTGCAACCATGATGTCACCTTCACCCATCGCTTCTATTAAAGGTGTCCTATCGTAGTGTTTGTTCCAGGATGTTTTTGTTTTGAGTCCTGCCCTGTAAACGCTAGATGTGAGATAATAAGAGAGTGCAAAACGCAGTAGTGTAAAACCACCAGCAAAAAGGAGGGCATTTTGAAAGTTTAGCAGAACTCCCTCTATATTCCATGCTCCAAATATTGCAAAAAATATAGCGAGAAGATTCAGAGAGTCTGGTACCATTTTGTACTTTAAGTCTATCATTGAGAGCGCTAGAAGCATAAGAAAACTGAGTGCTATCAAAAAGGCAGGAAACGAGAGACCATACTGTGAAGCAACTGCTAAAAAAAGTACTCCTGATGTGAATTCTATGAGAGGATATTGAACAGAAATTTTACTTTTACAAAAACCACATTTTCCTCGAAGAAAGAGCCATGAAAAGAGAGGAATGTTATGCCATGGTTTAAGTTTTTCTCCACAAGAGTAGCAGTAGGAACCATCAAAAACAACACTCTCTTCTTTGGGAATACGTAAAATAACAACATTTAAAAAAGAGCCAAAGAGAAGACCAAATATAAAAGCAAAACTGAGTTCCATTACTTAAGCCCTCCAAAACGGCGTTCAACTTTTGTGAACTTTTTGATGATTTTTTCTAACTCATTTGATGTAAAGTCAGGCCAGAGAGTGTCTATAAAGAAAAGCTCTGCATAAGCTGACTGCCATAGAAGATAGTTTGAGAGTCTATGGTCTCCACCTGTTCTAATAAGTATATCAACATCATATTTACAGTCTAAAGTATTTGAAAGTATCTCTTGTGTAATCTCTCCCTCTACACTTTTAAGCTTGTTCATTGCACGAAGAATCTCATCTTGAGAACCGTAATTAAGGGCAAGCGACTGTACTAAACCATCACAGTGAGCTGTCTTCTCTTCTACCATCTTTATGGTCTTTTGAAGCTGTTTAGAAAAGGCACGAATATCACCTATAGGCTCGAAACGTACATTGTTTTCCAAATAGACAGGAAGTTCTTTCTTGAGATAGTTATTGAGAAGTTTCATCAAAAACTCTACTTCTAAACGCGGGCGTTTCCAGTTTTCAGTAGAAAAAGCATAAAGAGTAAGGCGCTCTATATCTGGATGATCTGAACAATAAGTTGTAATGTTTTTCACAACTTTTGCACCTGCTTCATGTCCTTTGACACGTTTTTTCCCTTGAAGCTCAGCCCAACGACCGTTCCCATCCATGATTATCGCTATATGTGTTGCACTATTCATATCTTACTCTTTTATATTTTTTGCTTGGTTTAAAACTTGAAAGGAGATACTGAGTTTCTCATCTGTAGGGATAGTAATCTTTTCATCTTTAGTTATAAATGTCATGGTGTTTGTGTCTGATCCAAAACTATTGTTCTCATTTAAGACATTCAGGCAAACTGCATCGAGGTTTTTCTTCTCTAGCATGTTCTTTGCGTTTATAAGAGCATTTTGTGCATCCATTTCTGCTTTAAAACCTACCACTGTGACACCTGATTTATCAACACTCTCTAAAATATCTATATTTTTTTTCAGACCCAACTCCCAACTCTCACCTAAAATCTCTTTTTTAAGTTTTCCCTCTTGTTTAAACGCAGGAATATAGTCACTTACAGCTGCTGCCATAAAGAGATAAGGTTTCTTTTGTATAAGGTGAATTTGTTCATCTCTATTAAGTGAAGCCTTGGAGAGTTTCCCTTTCTTTGCGATGCGAATAGAGTCCACTAAGTACTCATGCATCTCTGCACTATCTTCTACATCTAAAGTATAAATATCTTCTGGAAGTTCTGCCTCAAACTTCGTACTTATAAGGTTTACATCAGCACCTTTACAGTAGAGAGCTGTAGCCATAGCAGAAGCCATCTTACCACTAGAGAAGTTAGAGATAAAACGCACATCATCTATGCGCTCTATCGTGCCACCACCTGTAACGATAACTCTTCTATCTGCCCAAAATTCCTCTTTTAAAAGCTCACGAGCAGTTGCCCAAAATATATGAAGAGGTTCAGCCATAGCACCATTACCTACAGTTTTGCAAGCGAGTTCTTTGGTCTGTGTGTCGAGAATAGTGTAGTTAGCGATGCCTAGCATCTTGAGATTTGCTTGTGTTATGGGATTTTCAAGCATATTTGTATTTGCTGAGGGTGCAAGTATCTTTATAGGGCTAAATGCGAGAGCGCACTGTAGAAGCATGGTATCTGCAATGGCGTTTGCGAGTTTTGCGATGGTGTTTGCAGTCGCTGGGGCTATGACAAAAACATCTGCCCACTCTGTAGTTTTTATATGGTTATGCTCATCTGCCCATGATTCATTTGTATCATCTAGCACTCTATTTGTACTAAGTGTTTCAAAAGTCAGTGGCGTTATAAACTTCTTCGCACTCTCACTCATTACAACTCGCACATCTGCACCAGCCTTGACAAAGAGTCGTACAAGCTCAAGAGACTTGTAAATAGCGATAGAACCAGTAACACCTAAAAGGATTTTTTTGTTTTTTAGTAAAGTAGTTGAAATATTCATACTGTTATTTTATCTAAATTTACTTACTTCTTGCATTGATTAGAGGAGATTTTTTAAATTTTCTCTAAAATTATTCTTTCTTTGTTATAATATGAGATTAGATTATATAAAAATTATAGGATAGATATGGTTATAAAAAAACTCTTAAAATTTGCTTCAGTAGGTGCCATAGGATCAGTAAGCAATATTAGCATATTCTCTTTTTTAGTCTATCTTGATATAAACTATAATATAGCATCAGTAGTCGCATTTTTATTCGCTGTTACGCAAAACTATACACTTAATAAAAAATGGACTTTTAAAGATCATAATACCCAAACAAAACAAAAATTTCTCAAGTATTTTATCTTAAATCTTTCCTCTTTTTTAGTAAACCTAGCAGTATTAAACTTAGTTGTAATAAATTTTGATGAGGGTACATTAACAAAAGTAATAGGACAAATACTAGGAATAGGAGTTGCAATGGGATTTAATTTTATTGGTAGTTATCTTGTTGTTTTTGCAAAAGAAAAAGAGACAAAGGAAGAAAATTGAAAAAAAGAGAACAGTTAGTTTTACTTGTTTATACACTATTTAATATTATAGCAAATCATTTTGTAAAGTTTTACTCAGATGAAACATACTATTGGTTATGGTCAAAAAAACTAGACTTTTCCTATTTTGATCACCCTCCTATGGTTGCTTATCTTATAAAGCTAACAACTCTTTTTAGTGATGACCCTCTTTTTGTAAGACTTAGTGCTGCTCTTATGGTTTCAGGAAGTGCCTATATCCTTTATATACTTGCCAAAAAGATGTTTGATACCAAAACTGCTATCTATACTTTCTATATCTTTATAAGTAGTTTTATTGTCATCGTAGCCTCAACTGTTATTGCACCAGATATTCCTCTTATGTTTTTTGCTTCACTTTTACTTTATAGTGCATATATGTATCTTCATGAAGATGAGAAACTTTACAGTTTACTAGTTGGATTTGCTGCAGGTGCAATGCTACTCTCAAAATATACGGGAATTCTCATTATTTTTACTTTAGTTATCTATGTACTTATTTATAAGAGAGAGGTGTTTAAAGATAAGTTTTTATACTACTCAATTGCTATTGCATTGCTTGTTTTTTCACCTGTACTTTACTGGAATTATATGCATGATTTTATCTCTTTTACTTTTCAACTTCATCATGGAATGGCTGAAGAAAAAGTTTTTAATCTTCATGATTTTACAAAGTTTACTTCAGCTCAGTTAGTACTTTTTCATCCTTTTTATCTTTTACCTCTTCTCTACTATATTGCAAGAGATAGAGAGAGATTTGATAAGAAAAAAGTCTATTTACTTTTACCATTTCTCTTTATTTTACTCTTTTTTAGCTACAACTCTATGTTTAAGCATGCTAATGCACAGTGGGCTGGACCAGCTTACTTAAGTGCTTCTATCTTGCTAGGGTATTATATGGCAAAATATAATAACAAAATACTTCTTGGCATCGCTTTAGCTTTAAGTACTGTAGTTATATTGCTAATTAAAACACCTCTTGGAGTCGATGTACCACCAATTAAACTCTTCCTTTCACGACTAGGAAAAATAAATAATTTTCAAAATGAGATAAAAAAGCTTCATCTTGATATAGGAAGTTATCATTATATTTTTATTGATGATTATCATGGTTCAGAAGTAGCATACTATTTTAAAAAATATAAGAATGTGCATGTATTGAGCAGTGCAAGATTTTCTAACTTTAATCTTTGGAGAAAGAGAGATTTAAATATTTCACAAGAGTCACCAGTAAAAACAATTCCTTCACTTGGTAAATGTCTTTACATAGGGCATGAAATATCAAATTATACAGAAATTGGAAGACTATTTCATAATCAAAAAGTTCTTGCCTCTTTTCATAAAAGGGTAGGGGATAGAGAAGTGAAATATTATTTTGTGGAGTTTAAGAACTAAGGAATTAAAATTCCTAAGCTCTATAGTTCTTAAATCTAAAAGCCCAAACACCTATCAGTGCTTCAAGTATAATCTCTTTATTCATCTTAGAGACACCATGCTCTCTATCCATAAAGAGAATAGGAGTCTCCATAATCGTAGATCCTGTAGAGCTAAAAGCATAGTTCATCTCTATTTGAAAACCATAACCATTACTCTTGACCTTACTTAAATCTACTCTCTCTAAAGCCTTACGAGAGATAAACTTAAAACCAGCAGTCAAATCTTCTACCTTCACTCCAGTAATTACCTTAGCATATTGGTTGGCAAAATAACTAAGAAGTATTCGGCGAAGAGGCCAGTTTAATACACTGATACCTTTAATGTATCGAGAGCCAATAATAACATCAGCACTCTCTCTTAACTCAATCATATCAAGAAGATATTTTGGGTTATGCGAGAAGTCTGCATCCATCTGTACTATGTAGTCAGCACCTTTTTCAAGAGAGAGGAGATAGCCTTCTCTGTAAGCACTACCTAAACCAAGCTTGCCTGAACGCTCAAGCAGGTGTACTTTCTCCGTTTTTTGCTGGTACTCTTTGACCATAGCAGCCGTACCATCAGGGGAGTTGTCATCAACGATGAGTACTTCTAGTGCATCATGTTGAGAGAGTACAGCCTCTATAATCTGGTTAATATTCTCTTTTTCGTTATATGTGGGGATGATTACAATAATTTTCATAGTTATCTTTTTTTATTTATTTGTGACATTATACAGTATAAAACTAAATGCCATTTTGAAGTTTAAAAAGCAAAGTTCTTTTAGCACTATTTTGTACTAAAATGCTTTGCAAAGTAGCCTGCAATTGTGCGAATCTTCGTACGGCTTATCGCCAAAACACCACTTTTTATAACACCGCTAGGAACTGTAGTCCCTGCAGCTATCATCACATCATCTTCTATAGTGATAGGAGCTACAAGTTGTGAATCACTTCCTATGAAAACATTTTTACCGATGATAGTCTTATACTTTTTGACACCATCGTAGTTACAAGTAATAGTTCCAGCTCCGATGTTTGTCCCTGTATCTACTTGCGCATCACCGATGTAGCTTAGGTGTCCAGCTTTGACACCTTTGAGAGATGATTTTTTTACCTCTACAAAGTTACCTATATGTGTATCTTCGATATACGAAGCAGGGCGAAGATGAGCGAGTGGTCCTACATCTGAGTTTTTGACTATGCTATCCTCTATGACACTCCCTGATTTTATATGGGACTCTTTTATAAGTGTCTCCCCACAAAGACGACAGCCATTCTCTACTATACACTCACCCTCAAACGCCACTGTGGATTCTATATAAATAGTAGAAGGAAGTTGCATAATAACTCCTGCATTCATCCAGCTTGTTCTTATACGATCTTGCATAATCTCTTCAGAGTCACTGAGGTCTTTTTTAGAGTTTACACCTTTGAAGTGTTCCTCATCAACAAGTAGAGGGGCAATGCTGAGATGGTCTGCCTTTGCCATAGCAACTACATCAGTGAGGTAGTACTCTTCTTGAGCATTGTCATTTGAGAGTAGGGGAATGTATTTCTCTATCACTGCTTTACTAAATGCATAAATACCCGCGTTTACAGTTGTAGTAAGTAGTTCGTTTTCATTTGCATCTTTTTGCTCAACGATATACTGTACTTGTTTATTTTCATCTATGATAACACGACCATAGCCACTAGGATCTTCAAGATCAAAGATGGACATGATAATATCAGCATCCGTGTCAATGAAGCCTTGAAGAGCTTCTGCTGTGATAAGTGGCATATCTCCATTAAGGATTAAAACCTTCTCATTTTTAGGTACTACATTTTTCATAGCACCACCAGTTCCTGGGAAGTTTTCAGCATCTTGAACAACGAAGTTGATATTATCAAAATAAGTTTGCATCTGTGCTTGTACTTCCTCTTTTTGGTGAGCGATGACTACTGTGATGTCATTAGAGATCTCTTGTGAAGCTTTGATGATATGGTAAAGCATAGGCTTGCCACTGATGGAGTGAAGTACCTTTGCTTTTGGTGACTTCATGCGACTTCCCTTGCCAGCTGCTAGAATGACTATACTTATGTTATCTTTATTCATGTTTTTCCTTTATTTTGTGGTTTGAAGTTTGTGTTTCATTTTTTTATAGATATAGAGTGTTGTAATTATACCAAGAGTAGCCCCTGCAACAACATCACTTAGATAGTGTGCAGTCGCTATAACTCTGCCACCAGCTACTAGAACGGCAATCATGAGCCAAAGATAGCTATACTTTGGAAAGAGAAGTGCGAGATAAGTAAATATCGTGAATGTAGTTGTCGAATGTCCTGATGGAAAAGAGGTATAATTTGAAAACGAGTGAGCAAGATGAGCGAGGTGAAGTTGTACTTGCTCAAAAGAGTGTGAACTAAAGTCTTTAAAAAGAGAAAAGCCATAGTGCATACCCTCTTGATCTAACATTCTTGGACGAAGTCGTCCAAACAAAGATTTCAAGATGAGGCTAGTAAGTCCAGAAAAAATATTTGCATAGAGTAAAAAGAGAAATCTATTTAAATAGAGAGTGTTTTTTTTGATGAAATGAAAATAGAGCGCTCCTAGTATCGCAATAATAAAGTACCATTGTGATTCACCAGCTCTGCTTAGCTCTTTTCCAAGGGTTCTATATCTATCAGCATGATTTAGAAAATAGTGTGCAATACCTAAATCCAAAAAATTATAAGATAGGATTATAAATATAAGTATAGAAGTACTAAAAACTATAAATTGTTTTTTAGAAAAAATCATTTCATTCCTTGAAAGTTACTACAGAGAACAAACTCAATACTATTTTCTATGCTACCATTGATTTTTAGGTCAAAGGAGGAGAGCTTACTTACGGCATTACACCGCATTGTTTTTGCTATGTCTTTGTGGAAGAAGTGAGTATTTATAAAGATTACATCTTTTCCTATAGGCATACTCTTTTCCCATAAATCAAATTGATCATAGCGTTTATCTATAAGATAAACTTTAGAAGGATAGTTTCTATCGTAGTACATAGCACGTGATGCAAATGTCCAGTTGGTTACTCCTAAAACCTCTTTAGTGTTATCTTTTATCTCTGCATTTGCTTTTTTCATAATTGTGTCAAATCCATAAATATCTCTGTGAATAGACTTATATTTTGGAAATGTTATTATTTTAAAACCTAGTTCAAGATATGCAAAAGCTCCAATAATCAGACCTATACCCACAGCAAAAATGATAAACTTTTTAGAGACTTGTAAAAAGTAAACACTTCCAATAGGGATAAAAAGAAGATAAAAGAGTGCAGACCAGTGAGGGAGTGCAGTTTTGTAGAGTGAGGCATAAGTGAAGAAACTGATAAGTACCAAACCAAAAAAAGCACTTAAAATAAGTAAATCATTTTTACTTCTAAAACTTTTGTAGAGACCATAAAACGCAATAGGCATAAGAAAAGGGTTATAGGCAAAAAATTGTGAAGTAATAGACTTAAAAAAGCCTTTCCATACGATATGTTTAGCACCAACTACATGCTGACTCTGGTAAGTGAAGCTTATCCAATCATTTTGCATATTCCAAATAATGACAGGAGAGACAACAACAAGAGCCACACCAATAGCGAAGAGAAGTTTAGGCGAGTAGAACAACTCGTAGCGTTTTTTGAAGAGGAGATAGAGAATGATAGGTGGCACAAACAGAACAGCAGTATATTTTGAAAGACCTGCTAAACCTAGAAGCAGACCTAAAAGTAACCATGATTGCAGTGAGCCATCTCTTTCTACTTTGAGCAGACTAAAAATGATAGGAATGATAAGTAGAAAGAGGAGGGTATCTGGCATCAGCATCACAAAAAGAGCATTAAACATAAAAGCCCCATGGAGTGCAAGTACGGCGAAAAAAGCCTCTTTTACTTTATGATTTATCTCATAAGTGAGTCTATAGATAAAGATAGAGACTACAAAACCAATGAGAATAGCTGATACTCTAGCACCAAATTCTCCTGTTCCAAAGATAGAAGTAAAGAGAAACTGCACCCAACCAACTAAAGGAGGATGATCAAAATAGCTTAAGTCAAGATGTAGAGCATAGAGTACATAGTGTGCTTCATCGACACCAAGACCAACATGAGGTGCTAAAAGGAGTCTTATCACTGCAACAGCAGTGATGAAGAGCCAAAAGGGGTAGTGTTCCCTACTAGTTAAGTGCATCGAGTTTAAACTTTAATGTGTTAAATACCCAATCGGGTGTGATGATTTTGATACATTGGTTGTCTCTACATGGCGTTTTTCTATGGTTTGAAGCACTGACACAAGGAGAACAGCTCATCGCAGAGTAGATAGGAGTAGTAGCCCCTAGTGAACCATAGAGAGCAGGTGTTTCAGGACCAAATATCACAAAAGTGTGCATATCGGTAATAGAGGCAAAGTGTGCAGGTCCAGAGTCATTTGTGAGCATAAAAGCACTCAGTGAGTAGAGAGCAGGAAGCTCCAAAAACTTCACAGCCCCAGCAAAGTTGATACAGCGTTTATTATTGACATAGTTTGCAAGAAGCCCCGCCCCCTCTTTTTCAGATGGTGCGCCTGTAAGAAGAACTATGACATTCTCATTTGCAGAGAGTATCATCTTGATAACTTCACCATAGTTTTCTCTATCCCATCTACGTTGTGGCAGTAAATCTGAAGCATTTGAGTTTACTAAAACTATATGATTTTTTTCTCTGTTGAAGCCCTCATACATTTGAGAAACTGTAACGATGATTGAAGCTTGTTCCTCTTCACAGATAGTCGCTTTTGCAATCTTAATCTCTTCATCTTTGATGATACGTTTCAGGTAGGGTAACTCTTGATTTTCAGAGAGTAGGGCATCAACAAGAGCGATAAAGTTCTTTGCGATATGTTGATGAGCATTATAAGCTACTTTATGGGTGAGTAGGTCTCCTCTATAGAGTCCTTCATTGTGAAATGCGTGAAAGCCTACACGATTTACAGCGCCACTTCCTACAGTTAAAAGAGCAGTAAAACGCGAGAAAAGTTCAAGGTCTATAACAGAATCTATCTCTCTATCTCTACACCACTGAAAAAATTTAAGTGTAGAAGTCGCTATATTTGTAAGCCCATCCTCATCTATCGTGTAGATATTCTCCTCTTTTACAGTGCCTAAGAGTTGTAAAGATGCCTTGTTTTTTGAAAAGATAACAAAGTAGAGTTCTCCCTCAATGTTGGCTTTGAGTTTGCGCATAGCAGGATCAACAAGGATAGCACTTCCCATCTCAGAGAGTTCGATAAGGAGTACATTTTTTGCTTTTTTCTTCATTGGTGGCAGAAAGAAATCTAAACCTTTTTTTGCGATTGTCGCACCAAATGCAAGAGGTACTCCAGCAAAATAGTCGATATTTCTCATAGTATCTACATTCATTTTTATCCTTTAAGTGACTTGTTTACTTTTTATCCAGAAGTAAGATCCGGGGAGTGCGCTTACAATAAGGAGCAAACCATATAATATACTCATAGTAAGAACTTTAGTCTGATCTGCTCCAACGAGCATAAATATTCCTACCATAGCACCCTCTCTAATTCCCCAACCAGCTAAAGAAATGGGTACGATAGTGAGTAGAAAAACAGGAGGCACAGCGATGAGCATAGTCTGAAAACTAAGTCCTATATTCAAGGAAAGAGAAAGGCTATACATAGTAAGAACAGAGAAAAGGTGGACAATAATAGAGATGGCTATATGTTTTATAAGCAACTGTTTTGAACTGTATAAAGTGTTTAGTCTATTTGCTAAACGCACAAAAAGATTTAAAAATTTGTATTTTTCAAGAAATGTTAGGCGATGGAGATGAAAGAGTACTGTAAATCCTAAAATACTAGATGAAGAAATTCCAATGATGAGGAGTGAAAAATCTTTATTAAAAGTGCCAAAGAAGAGGATAGAAGCGATAAGGTTGAGAGCGAGAAGTCCAACAAGCCCAACAACACGATCAACAAAAACACCATAAAATGCCTCTTTCTTATCATACTTTTTATGTGTTAAGTCTAAAATGCGTACTGCATCACCACCTATACTAGAGGGGAGGAGTTGGTTAAAAAAAGAACCCTTAAAGTAGCTACGGACATAAAAAAGAAAATTTTCTCTAAAAACAAGCAGTTGAGAAATTTGAAACCATCTAAATGCAGCTATAAAAGTAGAAGTTAACTGCATAATAAGTGCAACAAGAACCCAACCAGGATGACTGTTTGTAAGAAGGTCAAAGAGTGTGTAAAAGTCTACCCGTTGAAACAAGTAATAAAAGATAACAATAGTAAGTAATAATTTGATAATGTTTTTCATGAACTACTATTTTAGCAAAAGTAGATTAACAAAATGAACTTTTGTATTTTTTTTCGAGAAAGATTATAAAATTATAATGAGATTACTTTATCCTAACTATTTTTGTGGTATTATAAGAAACAAATTATTTTGCATAAGGTTTTTAAATGGATTTAGGTACGGTCATTGGTATTGTTTTAATTATGGTTCTTCTCCTTGGATCTATGACTATGGGTGTTGGAGTTGGTGCCTATATTGATATTCCTTCAGTTTTGATTGTTGTTGGTGGTAGTATTGGGGCATTGATGATCTCCTTTAAACCGAAACAGATGAAAGCCTTTACTAAGATTTTTATGAAAGCGATTAAACCGGGAGAAGAAGATCCTGCAGAGCTTATTAAAAAACTTGTAGAGTTTGCTGGTAAAGCTAGAAAAGATGGTATCTTAGCTTTAGAGAGCGAAGTAAACAATGAAGAGAATGATTTCTTAAAAAAAGGTCTTTCCATGGCAATCGATGGAAGTGAGCCCGACACTATTCGTGACCTTTTAGAGATAGAAATGGAACAGACAAGTGCGAGACATACTATTCATGGCTCTATCTTTAATCAGTGGGCTGGTTTGGCTGGAGCTATGGGTATGGTTGGAACACTAATTGGACTTGTTGCGATGCTTTTAAATATGGCTGATCCTTCAGCTATTGGACCCTCTATGGCAGTTGCACTTCTTACCACCATGTATGGTGCAATTATTGGAAATGTTTTTGGTACACCAATCTATAATATTTTAACAATTAGAAATAATGATGAAAATATGCTTAAAGAGATGATTGTAACTGGTATTATGTCTATTCAGTCTGGTGATGCACCTCGTGTACTTGAAGCGAAACTTTTAGCATACCTAACGCCGAGTGATCGTGTTAGTCAGTTTGACTAAGGAACTTTGTAATGGCTAAGAAAAAATGTCCGGAGTGTGAAGAGTGTCTTCCTGCGTGGCTAGCTGCATTTGGAGACCTCATGTCTCTACTTCTTTGTTTCTTCGTTCTCCTTCTCTCTATGAGTTCTATGGATGCAAAAAAAGTTTCAGAAGCCATTGGCTCTCTTTCTGGTGCTATGAGTGTACTTGAGGGTGGAACAAAAACAGAAATCTCTTCTCAGCGTATGCAGGAGTCTACTCCTATTGACTCTCAAGATGAGACAAGTGATACAGTCAATCGTGTGAAACAAGCTGCAGGTGATGCAAATGAGATGATGCAAAAGAGCGACAGCCCCTCTATCACTGTAGAAGAAGCACAAGAGGGCTTTGTTATTGCTCTTCCTGCGGAACTTCTTTTTAAACCAGATAGTGCCACTATCGAGAATCAAGATGCTCTACTCTTTTTAAAAAGAATTGCACTTATTATTGAAGAGTTACCTAAGGAGATGCAGGTAAGTGTTCAAGGGTATACAGATACAATAAATCCAAGTACAAATAGTATTTACAAAGATAATTGGGAACTCTCAACAGCACGTGCTATTTCAGTTCTTCATGAACTTATACTTGATAATGTTGATCCAGCAAGAATGAGTGCTGCTGGATATGCACAGTATCATCCTGTAGCTACAAATGTTACAAAAAGTGGACGAGAAAAAAATAGAAGAGTTGAGTTGCACTTTTATGGAACAAAAAAAGATAAAAAGGCTACTGCTAAATCCATCTTAGATAAGGTAGCAGTAAAATAATGATAAAGTACCTTTTCCTTTTAATAGGTTTGAGTTCTCTTCTTTTTGGGGCAGAGAGTGTTACTATCCCAACTATGAACTTTAATCTAGCTGCACCAGATAATCCTAAACAGTTAGTCTCTTCACTTAATGTTTTAGTTGTACTAACACTGCTTTTTTTAGCGCCTTCTATGGTTTTGGTTATGACTACATTTACACGTTTTGTTATAGTGTTTGGATTTTTACGTCAGGCTATGGGAACACAACAAGTTCCACCTACTCAGCTTTTAGTGATGCTTGCGATGGTACTTACATTTTTTGTGATGGAGCCAGTAGGTACAAAAGCCTACGATAATGGTATAAAACCTTATATAGCGAAAAAAATAGGTTATGAAGAGGCTTTTACAAGAACAGCTTTACCCTTTAAAAGTTTTATGATTAGAAATACAAGAGAGAAAGATTTAGCACTTTTCTTTCGCATACGAAAAATGAAAAATCCTCAGTCAGTTGCAGATGTGCCACTCTCTATAGTGATACCTGCGTTTGTGATTAGTGAGATGAAAACAGCGTTTGAGATAGGTTTCCTTATCTTTTTACCATTTTTAGTGATAGATATGGTTGTAGCATCTATACTTATGTCGATGGGTATGATGATGCTTCCTCCAGTTATGATTTCTCTGCCCTTTAAGATATTAGTATTTGTTCTTATTGATGGGTGGAATTTACTTATTGGCAACCTTATTGCCTCAATAAAATAGGAGAGAGTTTGGATTGTAAACATTTTGGCAAGTGTGGTGCTTGTGTAGTTTTTGATAAAGGTTATGAAGGGCAACTTGAGGATAAGGTAGCTCTTAATGAGGAGAGATTTTCAAAGTTTTTTAGTGGGGAGATTTCCGTTTTTCGTTCATTAAATACTCACTATCGTTCTCGTAGTGAGTTTAAGCTTTGGCACGATGGTGATAACATCCACTATGCTATGAATAATGCTACAAAAGATGGTGTTGTCTTTGTAGAGGAGTGTCCACAAGTTAATGAGCATATAGCCTCTTTAATGCCAAAACTTTTATTAGAGATAGAGAAGTATGAGATAGGCTTCAAACTTTTTGGTGTAGATTTTTTAAGTTCAAGTAGTGGAGAGATAGTTATCTCAATGCTCTACCATAGAAGACTTGATAGTGAGTGGGAAACCAAAGCTAGGTTAATCTCTTTAGCACTTGGTATCTATATTATAGGACGAAGTCGTAAGCAAAAAGTAATCATTGGGCAAGACTATATCACAGAGTCTTTAAAAATACAAGAGAGTGAATATAAATTTCATCATATAGAAAATAGCTTTACTCAACCAAATGCAAGAGTAAATGAGCAAATGGTGACATGGGCTATGGAGCAGTTTGCACAATCTAGTGGTGATTTATTAGAGTTATATTGTGGTGCAGGTAACTTTACTATCCCTTTTGCAAAGATTTTTAACAAAGTGCTAGCTACTGAAATATCTAAGTCATCAATTAATGCAGCTAGAGCAAATATGCAACTCAATAATGTAGAAAACATTGAGTTTCTTCGTATGGATGTTGAGGACTTTGTCGGTGCATTAGATGGTGTTCGTGAGTATAGACGTATGAAAGATGTCAATATGAAGAATTATGATATAACAAGTATCTTTGTTGATCCTCCTAGAAGTGGTATGGATGAAGACTCTTGCCTCTTCTCTTCGCGTTATGAACATATAGTCTATATATCATGTAACCCTGAGACACTAGTGCGAGACCTAGATATACTTTCAAAGACACATGATATAATTCAAATGGCAATCTTTGATCAATTTCCCTATACACATCATGTAGAGATGGGTGTAAAATTACTAAAAAAAGGTTCATTATGAAGCAAATAGTTACACTATTTTTCCTCGTATCTCTAATAGCACAAGCAGGAGAGATACAGAGAATAAACTCAATAGTGAATGATTTACAGATAAAAGATCGTAAAAATAGAGAATTACATAAAGAATTAAACCTTTCTGAAAAGAAAATAGATAGTTTAAATAATCAAATTAAAATTTTAAATACTAAGTTAAAATCAAAAGAAGACAATAATCAATTTCCTTCTCTAATAATGAAAAAAAAGTATAAAGATGAACAGAGTATAAGTTACTTTAAAGCAAGCTCTTTTCGTATCAATGGTGAAGTGAAAATTTATGACCATATAAATGGTTCTGCTATAGCAGTTTGGAGTGATAAGACTTCTTTTACCTCAAATCAGAGAGTCGGTAAGTGGATAAAGATTACTGGTTTTTTTGTAAATAAACTTTGGCAACCTGCAAAGCAGGAGCTTTGGGTGAAAAGTTGTGATGTGCTTCGTCGTACTCAGGTAAGTAAGTAATGAAAAAAGTACTTATCATAAGCGATGGGGATGTTGGAACACACTTTATAAGACGTGTAAATGAGACATACACAAGTGAAAACATTTACTATGTTGTGCAGACAAAAGCAGTAGAGTTTTTAGATATAAATCCAGCACGATTCAAATTTTATGAGTTTGATCCTACTAGCCTTTATAAGCTAGCTAATTTACTTAAAATGGAATTTATTGAAGTGATAATAGCGATGGACTCTCCTATTGAGATTGAGAACACTATTAAAAATATTAGAACTATAAAAAAACATCTTCGTATTATAGTGCTAAACAATGGTAAACTCACAAATGAAGATGCTAATATAGAACTTGTAAATACAAATGAATTAATTGCTTCACGTTTACTAGATTATCTCCCTAATGTTCCTGTTATTGCACAGAATGTTGGAATAGGTGAGGGTGAGATAATGGAAGTTTTAGTACCCTTTGGTAGTTCTTTTATTTATAAGCATCTTGGAGCAATTGAACAGAATAATTGGCAAATAGTTGCTATTTATAGGAATCGTAAACTTATTATGCCCTCACGAAGAAGAATGATTCAACCAAATGATCTTTTAGTTTTAGTAGGTGATCCTGTTGTACTTAAGTCTGTGTATCGTTCTATTAAACAAGAACTAGGACAGTTTCCTGAACCTTTTGGAACAAATCTTTTGCTCTATATAGATATGGACATTGTCAATAAAATAACGATAAAAGAAGCTATACGACGAGCTACATTTGTGCATAAAAAGTTTAAGCATAAGCTTGTAATTAAAGTGACAAATCCTTCAGATATAGACATTCTACAGTATGTTAAAAGTTTGAGAGATCTTAATATTACAGTTGATATTGACTATGACAGTAATGATTTAAAAGAAAATTTTCTCAAAGATATAAAAGCATATCATATTGGTCTAGTAATCATTACTAAAGAGATGTTTAGTGACTGTTATGTCAGAAAAGCGATGTATGAGGCACATGTACCAGTACTAAAACTCTCAGAGAAACGATTTTCTACACTTAAAGATGCAGGAATGATACTTGCTAACAATAGAGATTTAGAAAAAATATCTGCTACAATCTTTGATATTTCAGAGCAGATGAACTTTAACATAGAAATTTATAACTACATGCAAGAGCATCAAGATGAAAAAGAGCAAGTACTTGAACATTATTCTAATCTTGCAACTATCTTTTCTAAAAATATCAAAGTAGTTAAAGCACAAGAAAATCCTATTTTTAAACTGAAACAAAAAGAGAATTTCATACAACTTTTACCATTTACGAAAAAACTTACCACAAGGCATTTATATTCCCTCTTTTCTACAGATAGTGAGAAGCTTTACTACAAACTTGATGAGTATCATCAAATTTTCATACCTGTACAGCTCTAATTTATTGTATTCTTAGCAAAAATTAAGTATTATCTTTTATATTATAAATTTGGATAGACAATGAAAGTAAACATTCCTCTCAAACAAGTTATTGACAACTCATATGACATCACTATTGACACTATTAAACCTGTTCACTTTGACACCAAAGTAGCTATAATTACGAACCCAAAAGTTGCTGGCTTACATTTAGGCTATCTACTTTCAAAAGTAACAGCAAAAGAGCTTTACATCATTACCGTTCCTGATGGTGAAGAGTATAAAAATCAGGAATCAGTTGATTTGATATTAGAGTCTCTTTTTAACCATAAGTTTAACCGTAAATCAATGCTTATCGCATTTGGTGGTGGTGTTATCGGTGATATGACAGGATATGTGGCGAGCATTTACCAACGTGGTATCAGCTTTACACAAATTCCTACTACACTTCTCTCTCAAGTAGATGCGAGTGTAGGTGGTAAAACAGGGATGAACAATAGCTACGGAAAAAATCTCATAGGTGCGTTTCACCAGCCAAAGGCTGTGCTTATCGACCCTTACTTTTTGACTACACTTCCTACTCGTGAGTTTAGTGCAGGTGTAGCAGAGATAGTGAAAATGGCGATAACTTTTAACAAAGAGTTTTTTGAGTTCTTAGAGAGTGCTGATTTGAAAAATCCAGAGGTACTGCAAGAGGCGATAAAACAAGCAGTGCAGACAAAAGCAAATGTTGTGGCTCAAGATGAAAAAGAGCAGGGCATTCGTGCAGCTCTTAATTATGGGCATACTTTTGGACATGTCATCGAAAATGAGACAAAGTATAAACGCTACTTGCATGGAGAAGCTGTAGCTATTGGTATGGTTATGGCAAATGAGACTTCTGTTGCTATGGGTCTCATGAGTCGAGATGAGGCAGAACGTATCAAAAGATTTTTAGAGAAGTATGCACTTCCAACAACTTATACTATTGCCGATAGTGACTCTTTTTATGAGACTTTTTTCTTAGATAAGAAAAGTTCAGATGCGACTATAACTTTTATCATTCCCGTAGGTATTGGTGGAGTGAAAATAACTGATAGATGTGACAAAGAGCTTATTTTTTCTGTTCTTGATAACTATAAGGCACTCTAATGCAGTATAAACTCTCAAGAGTTCTTTTTCTTCTGTTTATGACTTTTGGTGTTCTGTATGCACAGGAGAGTACTTTTGTTGCAACAGTAGAGTCAAATAACACACTCACTCCCAAAGAGTTAGCTCAAGCAAAGAAGCTTAAAGAGGAAAATATTCTTGCTCAAAAACAAGCTGAACAAGCACGTATTCGCCAACAAAAGATAACAGAGTATAAAGCAGAGTTAAGTGAACTAGAACAAGAGATTTCTCAAGAAAATAGATGGGTAAAGAGTTACGCATCTTATCTTACCTCTTTGGAAGTACGTACAAATTTGAACAAAATAAAGAGGCAGATAAGGTATCTGAAAAGACATGCTAAAAGTGCAAGTAAAAAAGATAAACTCAATTCACTCATTTCTAAAGCAAGTATATTAACTTCTGAAGTAGATAAGCTTAAAGGAAAAGATGTTGCACCTTTTGCGAAGCTTATTACCCCTCCTAATATTGATGATATTAAAGAGATTACAAATCCTTTTGGGATATTTACAGGTTTCTCTACTATAAAAAAACTTAATTCAGATTTCAAGGATTATAAACTTAAACGCGAGAGTCTTATAAGGCTAATCACACTACTTCGTAAAGAGACTCTTATTTATAAAAAGTTAAAAGAACTTGATGTACAAAATTTTGAGACACAAAGGAAAAAGAAGCATATAGAACTTGAGCATTTTAAAACAGCTCTTGATACTATTAATGTGACTTTGGAGGTGTATCAACGTCGTGTGGAGAGTGTTGAAGCAAATATAAACAAAGAAATAGAGACACAAACATATAGTCTTATCCATATAGGAACTGTTATATTAGTAGTCTTTTTTATCTTCTTTTTACTGAAATTAGTTGTTAAGAAGTACATCACAGATAATGAACGTTTTTATATGGCAAATAAGTTTATCACTTTTGCTAATTTCATCATCATTATCTTTATACTCTTTTTTAATTATATCGATAATGCAGGCTATTTAGTAACCATTCTTGGGTTTGCTTCTGCTGGTATCACTATTGCGATGAAAGATTGGTTTATGTCTATACTTGGTTGGCTTGTCATCGTTTTTGGTGGGAGTATTCATGTTGGCGATAGAATCCGTGTCGATATGGATGGAATGAAGTATGTTGGGGATGTTATGGATATTTCACTCCTTCGTATTACTATCTTAGAGGATATTACACTCACTTCTATAAATCAAAACCGTCGTGCTGGTCGTATTATCTTTGTACCAAATAACTATATTTTTACTCGTATGATAGCAAACTACACGCACAATTCACTCAAAACTGTTTGGGATGGTGTTAAGATTACTATTACCTTTGACTCTAACCATAAAAAAGCGATGCATATAGCGAAAGCGGTGACAAAAAAATTCTCTAAAGGATATACCGAGATTACGCGTAAACAGCTCAATAAACTTCGCCAACACTATAGCTTAAAAAATACAAATGTAGAGCCGAGAATTTACTCCTTTATAGAGTCTAATGGTATAGATATAGAGGCTTGGTACCTTACAAATGCGTATGGAACACTAACACTAAGAAGTGTTATCTCCACTGAGATAGTAGATGCGTTTAATGCAGAGGATGATATTACTATCTCTTACCCTACACAGAAGTTATATATGGAAAAGCAGGAGCCGCTCAAGCCTCCTTTTAATGAGAACGAGGTAGTTTAATGCAAAAAAAGAAAAAAGTATTTTTTAAAACATTTGGGTGTAGAACAAATATCTATGATTCGCAGGTAATGATGTCAAGTCTCAAAGAGTATGAGGTAACAGAGAGTGAAGCTGAGGCTGATGTCATAGTTATAAACTCTTGTACTGTTACAAATGGAGCAGATACTCATGTACGTTCTTATATCTCTGGGGTGGAGAAGTCTCAGAGTGGGGCGAAACTCTTTTTAACAGGGTGTGGTGCGCATACTAAAGGTGCATCACTTCTTAAAGAGGGTCGTATTCATGGTGTTTTTGGGCAGAGTGAAAAAGAGAAGGTCGATACTCTTCTTAAAAAAGAGCAACCTTTCTATGAGCTGGGTGATCTCAATCATATTGACAATATGATAGTAGATGATTTTGTTGGCAAGAGTCGTGCTTTTATCAAGATACAAGAGGGGTGCAATTTCCGTTGTTCTTACTGTATCATTCCCTTTGTTCGTGGAGATGCGAGAAGTATGAGCGAAGAGAAGATACTTGAGCAGATAGAGCGTTTAGCACACAATGGTTTTGGAGAGTTTATCTTAACGGGAACAAATGTTGGCTCTTATGGACAAGATACGAAAACTTCTCTCGCAACACTTATGAAAAAGATGAGTCAAATCCGTGGTGTTCGCCGTATTCGACTTGGAAGTGTTGAGCCTATTCAGATAACAGATGAGTTCAAAGAGATACTCGGTGAGCCGTGGATGGAGAAGCATATGCACATAGCCCTACAACACACTTCACCAACAATGCTCAAGCTGATGAATAGACGTAATGTTTATAAGCGAGATAGAGAACTTTTTGAGTTGTTGGCTGAAAAAGGGTATGCGATAGGAACAGACTTTATAGCAGGACATCCAGGAGAGAGTGAAGAGTTATGGCTTGAGGGAATGAGAAATGCACGAGAGCTACCACTTACTCATCTTCATGCTTTTACCTACTCTAAACGCGATGGCACACCCTCAGCGACTATGAAGCCAGAAGTAAACGGCAAGATTGCAAAGCAGAGACTCCACGAGATTCAAGATCTTATTGATATGAAAAACTATGAATTTAGAAAGGTGGTAACTGGGGAGCTTGAGGTCTTAATAGAGTCGCAAAAAGATGGCTTATATCATGGATTTGATCAGTACTTTAACAAAATAATTATTGACTCAAAAGAGGACTTAGTTGGTAACTGGGTTACAGTGAATGATTATAGTGTCAAAGAGGAATATAATTATGCTCAACTCTAAAACAAATCGTATTGCTCTTTATATTTCAGCTACAATTATCATATTGCTTGTGCTTTTTGCACTGCTTCGTGATAATGCTGATCCTATTACATTAAGAGAAGCATCGACAATGCTCCAAGAAAAAAGTGTTGAAAAAGTTATTGTCTCTAAAGAATATGTCTATCTCAAAACAAAGCATGGTGTTTTTAAAATCGCTTCTTCACAGGTAAGTCCGAAAATGTTTATTGATCAAAAAGTAGAAGTTGGAGGCGAGTCCAATCTTGTTATTTATATCCTCTTTAGTATACTTTTTTTAGGTTTTTTCTCTCTGATTTTAAGATGGTGGCAAAAACAAGAAGGTTTTACACTCTCTAATAAACTTATTTCAAAAGAGAGTAGCAGTGATGCAAGAGCAAGTGAGACTAGTGTAATAGAGGCCACAAAAAGTGATGTGTGTTTTGATGATATTGGTGGGATTAGTGATGTTAAAATAGAGCTTGAAGAGATTATCGACTTTATGAAAAATCCTAAACGTTATAAAAGTTTCGGTGCACATATGCCTCGTGGTGTTTTACTTGTAGGACCTCCTGGTGTAGGAAAAACAATGATAGCAAAAGCAGTTGCAAATGCAGCAGATGTTCCTTTCTACTATCAAAGTGGTGCTTCTTTTGTGCAGATATATGTTGGAATGGGTGCCAAGAGAGTCCATGAGCTTTTTGCTGCAGCAAAGAAAAATGCACCAAGTATTATATTTATAGATGAGATAGATGCTGTTGGAAAAAAACGCGGTGGTGAAAGAAATGATGAACGCGAGGGTACACTTAACCAACTCCTTACTGAGATGGATGGTTTTGAGGGTTCAAGTGGCGTTATTGTTGTAGCAGCTACCAACAAGATAGATGTTCTTGATGAAGCACTTCTACGTGCTGGGCGCTTTGATAGACGTGTATTTGTAGAGTTACCTACTAAACGCGAGAGAGAAGCTATTTTGAGTAAGTATCTTGCAAAAATTCCTCATGAGTTAGATGTGAAAGTAGTCGCAAATATGACAGTTGGTTTTAATGGTGCTGCACTAGCAGCTCTAGTGAATGAAGCTGCACTCTTCTCTTTACGTCAGAATACTTTTCATGTTACTTTAGAGCATTTTTATGAGGTAAAAGATAAAGTGATGTTTGGTAAGAAAAAGTTGCAGATGCTAAATGATAAGCAAAAAGAGTTTAGAATTACCTATCAAGCTTCTAAAGTAGTTGTTGCCTCTTACTTTAACATACAGTTTGAAAAGTTAATGCTCTCAAATGAGAAGCTAACACCTGTTACCGATGAGCCTTTAGCCAAGCAAGAACTAGAGTCTCGAGTGATGATGCTTTTAGCAGGAACAGTTAGTTGTAACATTAAGTATAAAGAGCATTCAAGTAGTGCAAAGTCTGACTTAGCAGAAGCAAAAGAGATCGTTGCGAAAATGTGTGAGAGTTATGGGATGGGCAGTTCGCTTCTCCCTGATGCAGGCGAGCAAAAACTTTTACTAGAGAACCTTTATAAAGAGTGCGAAACACTACTTATCTCTTTATCTGGAGTTGCTCAGAGTGTAGAAGAAGTACTTCAAGAGAGAGAAAGTATTACGAAGTCTGCTGTAGTAAAGTTGCTAGATGAAGTTCTTTAGTGGTTTCTCTCTCAAAAATGAGCAGGCTTTTTTTAGCGACTATATAAAAGAAGATGATTATAGTGTTGTTGGGTTTAGTTATGGGAGTATCAAAGCTTTAGAAGAAGTTTTAAGGCTTTTAGAAATAGGGCAGAGAGTCGATACTTTGCAACTTCTCTCTCCTGCATTTTTTCAGACAAAAGAGGAGAAGTTTCGACGTCTTCAGCTTATGAGTTATAAGAAAAATACCACTCTTTATATGAAGCAGTTTCTAAGAGGGAGTTTCGCTCCTTATGGTGTGCAGAGCGTAGAAAATGTTGCAACTAAAAGTGAAGAGCTAGAAGAGTTACTCTATCATGTTTGGAGTGAAAAAGATTTTGTTTTATTAGAGCAGAGTGGTGTCAAAGTAGAGATTTATCTCGGTGGCGAAGATAAAATAATAGATGTTCAAGAAGCAAAAGAGTTCTTTAAAAATGTGGGAACACTCACATATATAAAGCAAGCAAATCACTTTTTGCAGTCGGATGTGTGGCTTTAGCCTCACTAAAAGGTGCAGCTAAAGCAGCACATCCGAATCGAAATATATAAAAGGAAAAATAAATATGAGTGAAATAAAAATAGGTGTAATAACAGCAAGTGATAGAGCCAGTAAAGGTATCTATGAAGATATTAGCGGTGTAGCTATTCAAGATACGATGAAAGATTACCTGAAGAGTGAATTTGAAATAGTTTATAGATGTATTCCAGATGAGCAAGATATTCTTGAAGCGACTATGAAAGAGTTGTGTGATGCAGCAGGGTGCTGTTTGGTTGTGACAACTGGGGGAACAGGTCCAGCACTTCGTGATGTAACACCTGAAGCTACTGAAAATGTCTGTGAAAAGATGATGCCAGGATTTGGCGAACTGATGCGTCAAGTGAGCCTACAGTATGTACCAACTGCGATACTCTCACGACAAACAGCAGGAGTAAGAGGAAAATCTCTTATCATAAATCTTCCTGGAAAACCAAAGTCTATTCGTGAGTGTTTAGATGCAGTTTTTCCAGCAGTACCTTACTGTATAGATCTTATATCAGGACCATTTATAGAGACAAATGAAGAGGTGATTAAGGCTTTTAGACCTAAATCAAAATAGCATGTTATTTGCCTCACTTGGACTCTCAAAAAATATACTAAAATCTCTTAAAGAGAGTAACTTTACTCAACCAACTGCTATACAAGAGAGGGTTATTCCTCTTGTGTTAGAAAAAAAAGACCTTATTGTTTTAAGTCAAACAGGTTCAGGAAAAAGTGCAAGTTTTGTACTACCTATACTTGAGCAGTTAAACGCGAATACTAAAGCAGGAAAAGCAAAGATAAAGGTAATAGTTCTTACTCCTACAAGAGAGCTTACTCTTCAGGTAAGTGAAGATTTTGTAAAGTTTTCAAAATATCTAGGAAAAAAGCTGAGTATTGTGCCTCTTATAGGTGGTAAAAGTATTGGTGATCAGCTTTTTGATATTCAGCAGGGTTGTGATGTCTTAGTCGCTACGAGTGGGCGTTTTTTGGATGTACTAAGTAAAAAGCAGATGAATCTCTCTTCTGTAGAGTCTCTTGTTCTTGATGAAGCAGATAAGATGCTTGATATTGGCTTCTTAGAAGAACTAGATGGTGTGCTTAAAGTACTTCCAAGCAAACGCCAAAACCTTATGTTTTCAGCGAGTTATCCACCAAAAATGCAGAGTATAGCTTCAAAAATAACTACAGATGCACAAGAAGTGAGTTTAGAAGATGAGAGTAGTGTAGTTGAGAAGATAAAGCAGCGAGTTATAAAGGTAAATAGAGAAAATCGAGGACCACTTCTAAGACATCTGATGAATAAGAACAAGTGGATTCGCGTTTTAGTCTTTATGGCAAACAAACGAGCGACTGATAACATCGCTGAAAAGTTTAGAAAGCATGGCTTTGAAGCTGCTTCTTTTAATGGCGACTTAGAACAAGATATGAGAAATGAAACACTCCAAGCCTTTAAAGATAAAAAAGTAAGAGTTCTATTCGCCACAGATATAGCCGCTCGTGGACTTGACATAGATGAAATAGAGTGTGTGATAAACTACGACTTACCGCGTTCACCTGCAGATTATATCCACCGAGTTGGGCGAACTGCCCGTGCAGGTAAGAGTGGAGAAGCGATTAGTTTCATAGACTACGACTCTATGGAACACTTTAAACTTATAGAAAAACGGAGTGGTATAACTCTTGAAAGAGAAGAGATAGATAAATTTAAACTTGTAGGCGAAGCTCCAAAAAGAGTAAAAGGTTCCGCTCCAGTAAAGGGAAAGAAAAAAAGCAAAAAAGATAAACTTCGTGAGCAAAAAGCAGAAGAGCTAAAGCTCACTTAGTTTGTGCATTAATTACAAACCATTTTTTATTATTAGGAGTCTCTCTCTTTTTTTCTCTTTTAGTTGTAGCCTTGATAACTTGCTGTATGAGATTGATATTTTTCATCATCTTGTGAATAGGTTCAATTTGCGATAAATTGACATCTAGTGCAGTCTCTTGTTTTTGAGCCTTTGGCGTTTGAGTCTCAACAATTGGCTCAATAGTAATCCAGTTTTCATTTGCATGTAAATTTACTGCTATAAGGGTTATTAAAATAGATGTATACTTTTTTACAAAAATCTCCATTTCCATAATTTTAAGCAACTTCTATTTTATTTTTAAGAGTTGCATAAAAAAGAAAGTGGGGATATTGTAAAAAAACTGTCACTCACTACTCTTCTACAAAGCCGAAATCTTCTTCATCCCCATGTTTTTGAGCCTCTTTAATATCAGCTATAAGCTCTTTACATTCATCCTCTTCAATATCACCACTCTCGATGTCATCTAATACATCATGTAAATCAGCTTTGAACTCACGAAGTTCTTCTATATCTTCCTTTGCATCCTCTGTCGCCTCTTTGTTATCAGCGATTTCTTCAAAAATTGCATCTAATGACTCATCTATATCTGGGATAACTGTCTCTTTTATTAGTATTTCTAACTCTTGTGAGTATGACATCTTCTAGCCTTTTGAAGTGCTGTTCTAGCACTTATTATTTTTTGGTATTATACTATTATTAGTATTATAATAACAAGTAATTAGGTGTTTACTTTTCTACTTTTTTACTAATCTAACCATAAAAAATAAACTACAAATCAATATTTAGTTAAAATACAAATATAAAGTGAATTGATATAATAAAAATAGACTGGAATATAAATGGCACAAACAAATTATAAATTAGAAGAGCATGTAAATGATTGGGTGAAGTCTCAATTTGAAAAATTAGGCTTAAAAAGTCAAAAAGATTATCATATAGAATCTGCAATGCCTGATTATCTTATAGAAGCTTTAAGAGGTCGAGCAAAAACTGAGAGTAAAACAAACTTTGGAAAACCTGATTTTAGTCTTACTAAGTATGCACAAACTCCCGTTATCATTGAAAATAAACTTGGAACAAAAAAACTTATAAAAGAGACAAAAGATGGTGTAAAGCTTGATGAAAAGTCTATTCGAGATTATGCTGTAAATGGAGCTTTACACTACACAACAGGTATGATAGCATCTGGAAAATACCATGAGGCAATCGCCATAGGTCTATCAGGTGATTCGGATGACTCTATAGAATTTAAAGTTTACTATGTGTATGGTTCAGGGGAACACTCTTATAAATTACTAAAAAATATAACAACGCTTGATTTTCTTGAAAACCAAAAAACATTTGATGAGTTTTACAATGAGGCGATTTTAACAGAAAATGAAAAGCACGACATTCTCATAAATTCACAAGCGACCTTACAAAAATATGCTAAAAGTTTAAACAAACTTATGCACAACCATAACATTACGGCACCGCAAAGAGTTCTTTATGTTTCAGGTATGCTTTTGTCAATGCAAAATGTTGTTGATACCCAAGGGAATAAAGTTCAAGATGGACTTGTGCCTGAGGACTTAAAAGGCATACAAAGTGAATCAAGACGCGATGGAGTGCAGATAGTAGAGCAAATCAAAGAGTTTTTAACTGCTCGTGAGATACCACTAGAGAAAAGAAACCTCATGTTAGCGAGTTTTTCAGAGATTTCAAAAGATGTACAAAGAGATGAATTATCAGAGCTTGATAAAGAAGTCTCAAAATTACTACAAGAAGATGCAAGTAGCAATAAACAGATTTTTACTTTTATATTTCACAATATATTTTTATCTATAGACGCGATGGCAGGGCATCTTGATATCATGGGTGAAATGTATTCGGAGTTTTTAAAGTATGCTTTAGGTGATGGTAAAGAGATAGGCATTGTTTTAACGCCTCCCTATGTTACTAAAATGATGGCAACCATACTTGATGTAAACAAAGATAGCAAAGTGATGGATTTAGCAACAGGTTCAGCTGGATTTTTAATCTCATCTATGGAACTCATGATAGAAGATGTTGAAACACTTTATGGTAAAAAAACAACACAAGCTCAGAGTAAGATAGAGGATATAAAGAAAAAACAACTTTTAGGTGTTGAGTTAAATGCAGAGATGTTTACCTTAGCCGCTACAAATATGATTTTGAGAGGCGATGGAAACTCTAACATCCATAAAGGAAGTACTTTTAATAGACCTGAAAAAATCTACACTGATTTCAAAGCAAATAAGTTACTTTTAAATCCACCTTTTTCCTATGATGAAAACGGTATGCCTTTTATCGCGTTTGGTTTAGATAAGATGGAACAATCTGGTCTTGGTGCTATCATCATACAAGATTCTGCAGGAAGTGGAAAAGCGGTGAAAACAAACAAGTCTATACTTAAAAAACATACGCTAAAAGCGAGTATCAAAATGCCGACCGATTTGTTTCAGCCTATGGCAGGTGTGCAAACAAGTATTTATATTTTAGAAGCAGGCAAACCACATGATTTTGATATGCCTGTAAAGTTTATAGACTTTAGAAATGATGGATACAAAAGAACAAGTAGAGCTATACAAGCAACCGATGAGCCTACGAAACGCTACTCAGATATTGTAAAGATTTACAAAGCAGGTACAAAGGCTAAAGTTGAGGCAGAGTGGAAGATAGAGGATGTTTATATAGAAGATTTTATCACCTCAAGTGGAGCAGACTGGAACTTCGACCAACATAAGGTTATAGACACGAAGCCTACCCTCGATGACTTCAAAAAAACGGTAAGTGATTATCTTGCATGGGAAGTCTCAAATATCTTGCAACAAAGAGGTGCTGAGGGAAAGTAGAGTCCTCACTTAACAAGCTATTGGATAGTGTTGAGTGGGGAGAGTTTAGGCTTGGGGATTTGTTTGAAATAAATCCAACAAAGTATTATAAATTAAAAAATGAAGCAATAATTTCTCAAAATGGTACAGTTCCATTAATTTCAAATTCTTCAACTGATAATGGAGTGATGGGCTTTTCAAATTTAAAAGCAAACAATGTAGGCAATACGATAACTTGCTCAGATACAACACTAGGTGCTGAAACAATGTACTATCAAGAGAATGATTTTATAGGCTATTCTCATATCCAGCACTTAGTACCAAAGTTCAAACCATTTAACAAAACAATCGCAAGTGTTATTATCTCAGCATCTAGGGTTTCTACATCTAAAAAATATGATTATGGAAATAAATTTAATCGTGAAGCAATGAATAAGACTACAATCCAACTCCCCATTAAAAATGGGGAGATAAATTTTTCTTTTATGGAAAAATTTATAGCGGAGCTAGAAGCGGAGCGTATAGCGGAGCTAGAAGCTTATTTGATGGCAACAAATCTTAAAAACTATACCTTAACTCAAGAAGAACAGAGAGTTTTAAATGATTTTGAAAAGGGATGTTTTGAATTTCAAGAGTTCAATTTAGAAAAACTCTTTAGTAAATCAACTCGTGGAAGAAGACTGAAAAGTTCAGATAGAATTTCAGGAACTTTACCTTTTGTTACAGCAGGTGAAACAAATGATGGTATTTCTGCATATATAGGAAATGAAGTGAATGTATTTTCAAAAAACACGATAACTATTGATATGTTTGGTTCTGCTAAATATAGAAATTATAAATATGGTGGAGATGACCATGTTGCTATTGTTCATACAGAAAATTTACCTAAATTAGCATCAATTTTTGTAACAACAGCTATTCATAAATCTTCATATGCAGGGCAATTTGATTATTCAAGAAACTTTTATGCAACAGATGCAGACGAATTAAATATTTCATTGTTATCTACCAACAACACACCAAACTATCAACTAATGGAAACCTTCATCTCAGCCATCCAAAAACTTGTAATTAAAGATGTAGTTTTATATGCCGATAAAAAAATTGCTACAAGTAAAGAAGTTGTTTATGACAAATAACAAGTTAAGTATCAAAGATGTAAGTGAATCTGTCAATAACTTTTTAGAATTTAATGAGTTTAAAGTCTTAGGATGAAGAAATTACTGAGTTAAAAAAGGAAAAGAAAATTAAAATTATACAAAGCATAGCAGATAAACATCGACTTAACTTAATTCGTAGTTTTGCGGGAGAAGAGTCACTTGAGCAGTTGGATGAAGCACTCGCCTCAGCGCTTGATAAAGGATCAAAGTCACTGAAGTTAGTTACAGAATTTTTGACCCTGCTTGACTCTCCTAAACAAGATACAACTGGAACATATCCTCCTTATACGACTGAAAATAGAAAAGTAAATATTGTTCAAAACACAGGGGAGTTAGAGCGAGCTATAAAGTCCATCAGAAAAACAAACTTTATTGGCTTTGATAGTGAGCAAAAACCGACATTTAGAAAGGGTGAAACGCCACATGGTGTTGCTGTGATTCAGTTAGCAAATCTTAGTGAGTGTTATGTGATTCAAGTGAAAAAGATTAAGAATTTAAGCTCACTTTTTAAACTCATTGAAGATGACAATATTGTGAAAGTTGGAGTAAATCTTACGGGTGATAGACACTCCTTATATACCGAGTTTGGAGTTAAAATGCGAGCTACTATTGACATCGATGGTGTGCTCTCTAAACTGACATCGAGAGATAGTATTGGTGCAAAAAAAGCAGCAACAATCTTTCTAAAAAGAGATTTACAAAAATCAAAAAAAATCTCTACATCAAACTGGGAAGTGAAGGAATTGTCTCAAAAACAAGTTAAATATGCTGCTGAAGATGCTTGTGTAGCATATGATGTTACAATACACCTGTTAAAAACTTATCCCTTTATCAAAGAAGCAATGCCCTCATGGCTTATTAGTAAAAATATACTACAAAAATTAAAATAATATAGAAGACAATACAAGGAAATAATACAATGGCACTACTAAAAGAGACACCAGAAAATATAGATGAACTACTCAAGCAAGCCGCTTTAACATCTGACTACAAAGCACGTTTAACAGCATTAAAAGAGTTAAGTAAATATGACTGCCCAGAGTCACAAGATGCGATTCTTCGTTTAGCTTTACATGACAAGGTGTTTAAGGTCAAAGAGGTGGCGTTTAAAGCTGCTAAGGTTTTAGGCATAAAGAAAAATGGCAAAGATCTCAAGCTTGGAAAGAAAAATATTGGCTACAAGTTAGAAGATTTCACAAAGGCATTTTTGAAGATAAGAGCAGGAAAAGAGATAAATAAGTTTAATGTTGTCATTTTTAAAAAAGCATTTGCTAAAAGTAATCCTGAGATGTATGATGTCATGGCGTTTGAAAAGGGTGCTAAGTTTGACTCATGGGTGAAAACAACTTATAGCTGTTTACCTAAAAAGTAGAGAGTTCCATTGTCTTTGCAAAACACAACACTTGATATACTCAAAACTGGTAATAATGTCTTTATAACAGGCTCTGCTGGAACTGGAAAAACATATTTGCTTCATCAGTATATGTTTTATCTCAAAGCACGAAAGGTCATACCCACTGTCGTTGCTCCTACGGGTATAGCAGCTTCACATCTTCAGGGGCAGACTATTCACTCCTTTTTTAGTTTGGGGATTCGTTCTGAGATAGATGAGGAGTATATCGATTCTCTTTTAGAGAAGAAGTATCTTCAAACTCGTTTTTCAAAACTCAAGGTGCTTATAGTGGATGAGATTTCTATGGTTTCGCCTGAAATGTTCTCAGCAATGGATAGAATCCTCCGTGTGTTTAAGAAAAACAATACTCCTTTTGGTGGTGTTCAAACTATACTCTCTGGAGACTTTTTCCAACTCCCTCCAATATCTAAGATGCCTACAGACAAACGCTTCGCATGGCAGTCCCCCTCATGGAGAGAGTTAGGTTTGAAGACTTGTTATCTCCAAAAGAAATTTCGCCAAGATGATAATGTTCTTATAGCCGTTTTGGATGAGATTAGGAGTGGGAGTGTTTCAAGTCACTCCATCGATACACTAAACGCGAGATACCATAAAGAGCTTGACAATGGTTTTACTCCAACGAAACTCTATACTCATAATATGGATGTAGATAGGATAAACAGCGAAGAGTTGGCGAAAATCGCACATCCATCTTTCGCGTTTGCTTATAAGTCAGAGGGAACGGTAAAAAATATTGAGAAGATATTTAAGTCCTCTCTTGTGTTAGAAGAGATTAGTCTCAAAAAAGATGCTGTGGTGATGTTTATAAAAAATAACAGTGAGTTGGGTTATGTCAATGGAACTACTGGCTTTATAGTCGGGTTCGACAAAGAAAATGGCTTACCTTTGGTCAAAACATCTGATGGAAGTCTTATAAAAGTGGCTTTAGAGGAATGGAGTATGGAAAATGATAGTGGCAATGTTGTCGCAAAAGTCTCACAGATTCCTCTGAAGTTAGCATGGGCTATTACTATACATAAGTCTCAGGGTATGACACTAGACTCAGCAGAGATAGACCTCTCTAAAACCTTTGAAGTGGGGCAGGGATATGTCGCACTCTCTCGTATAAAAAACATAGAGGGACTGCATTTGATGGGGCTTAATGATAAAGCACTCACAGTAGACCCTCTTATCCTTCATATAGATGACAGGATAAAAGGGGCATCAGAAAAAGCGAGTGAAGAGATAGCTGCACTCTCACCTGAGCATCTCCAAGAACTTTTTGACTCCTATGTTTTGAGTATAGATGGTCTGCTTGACACTGCTAAAATAGAGCAAGAGGAGAAAATTCTTCGCTCTGAGAAAAAGATAGTAAAAAATAGTGCTACACCTACTCATATTCAAACGCAGGAGTTACTTGAATCTTGTAGTTCTATAGATGAGTTGGCTACAAAAAGAGCTATGAGTAAGGGAACTATTATCAAACATCTTAGTGTTTTAAAAGAGCAAAATTCTGAGATTAACTTAGAGAAGTTTTTACCCGATGCAAAAACTTGTGAGCTTGTAAAAGGTGCTGTAGAAAAAGTTAAAAAAAGAGATAATAAAGATGACTTTAGTGAGGATGGACAAGTAAGACTGAAGCCTATATTTGAGCTCCTAGACTCTGCTGTCACTTATGATGATATACGAGTCATCTTGATATAGTAACAAGGGGATATTCAAAGATGATTAGCCACTTTCCACTTACGAGTTTTCAAACCACAGTCAGGGTTTATCCAGAGTTGCTCTTTTGGGAGTACTTCTAGGAGGGACTCTATCTGTATAATTATCTCTTCATCAAGTAGTGAAATATACACTTATGAGGTTTATCCCTGCATCTCTCTGATAAGCCCAGTGTCTCTGTTTAACTCTAAAGCAACTGATTCTACTTCACTAAACTCACATTTTTTGACCAAATTTGTTATAGGAATATTGAAAGAGGAGGGTGGATGCCTGAACGGCGAAATGCAAAACAGACAGTACAGTACTATAAGTTTTGATTTTCCTGTAAAGTCTCTAGTATACTAAAGAGACTTTAAAAACTCACTCATAAAACGCACTCCTGCACCAGTTCCACCATAGACATTTACATCCCATGGAGATTCTGTATAAGCTGAGCCTGCTATGTCAAAGTGGAGCCATTTCTTTTTGTTCTCCTCTTTTATAAAACTATCTAAGAAGAGTCCAGCTGTGATAGCACCACCATAAGGTTTGCTTGAAATATTGCAGATGTCTGCTATCTCACTTTTGAGCTGTTTTTTGAGGTGTTTGTTAAATGGAAGAGACGCCGTAAGTTCTCCTGCATTTGCAGAAGCTTTACTTAGTGAGTGCTTGAGTCTACTTGAGTGTCCCATAACACCCGTTGTATATTGACCAACCGCTACCATGCAAGCACCAGTAAGTGTAGCAAAGTCAAAAAGATAATCAGCTTCTACTTTATCTTGTGCATAGTCAAGAACATCAGCAAGGACTAAACGCCCCTCTGCATCCGTATTTCGTACTTCTATAGTCTGACCGTTACGAGATACTAAAACATCATCAGGTTTATAAGCATCTCCACCTATCATATTTTCCACTGCACCGACAAAAGCATGTATCTCTACATCAAGTTTCATCTCTGAAGCTGCCTTGATGATACCTAGAACAGCACAAGCTCCAGCCTTATCCATCTTCATCGTTACCATAGAAGTGGCAGGTTTAAGAGAGAGTCCACCACTATCGTAAGTGAGTCCTTTTCCTACAAGTGAGATGATTTTTTTAGCATTTTTAGGCTGATAAGAGAGGTGGATGAGTTGAGACTCATGGCGAGAAGCACGACCAACTGCGAGCATAGAGGTACATTTCTCTTTTGCAAGTGCTTTTTCATTAAGTATCTTACATCCTAGTCCATTCTCTTTTGCAAGTTTTTTAGCAAGTTTCGCAAATGTTACTGGGTTTAAATCCTCTGGTGTTGTGTTTACAATGTCACGAGTAAAAGAGGTTGCATCAGCTACGATAACGGCATCACTAAAAACTTTTATAGCAGACTCATAGTCATCATTTATATAGATAAGTGAAATATTTTTGAGTGTAGCTTTACTTTTTGTAGTTTTATAAACTTCATAGCTATAGCCACCAAGCACAAATCCTTCTACTAATGCAGGAATAAGCTCCTTATCTTCAACACTGATATTAGCACTTTTGTACTCAGTATTTTTAAGTGCTTTTATAGCCACGGCACTTACACTTCTTACATCATCAGCAGAGTGTGAATCAACACCACATACAAGAGTGTTTTTGTTGTGTAAAAAGCAGATAGAGTCTTGATCAGCTTTAAATCCAGCGAGTTTAAGTGCTTTTTTATTTTTATTTTTTTTGAGTTGATCTGATGTGAGATACTCAAGAGAGATGTCTCTTTTTGCATCTGAAATATTTTGGTTGAGAAGTTGAATGTTCATCATTATTTTCCATATATAGAATTTGTAAAATTATGATACCTAAAGATGGATAAGGGATAGATAATGCTTAAGTGGTTTTATCCTCTATTAGATCAATTATATCCGTATCTTGATTTTTCTCATTTTCAGTAGTGCTAGTCTCTAACTGTCGTTGGTAGTTTTCACTAGCTTGACCACTAAAAGCACCAATAAGTTGATTTTCCTGTTCTTTATCTAATTTACCTGAGCTGATAGTATCAAGCATCTTTTCTGCTATTTTGACACGAGCTTCATTCTCTTTATGATGAAAATACTTCTCAAGGTTGTCATTATACGCACGGAGTTTATCTTCCCTTCGTTTTTTAAAGTAGTAAAAGAGAAAATAACTAGCGAGTATAATAAAGAGAGCAAATATGAGTAGAAGATAGCGTTTGAGTTCCATGTTGTTTATCTGCTCTCTTTGTTGCATTTTTTGAGAAAAGAGTGCTTCTTCTTGCTCTTTTTTTGCTTGAATTTTTTGCTTTTGGAGTTGAGCTTGAAATTTTATCTTTGCGAGTTCTTTCTCTTTTTCAATAGTAGCCAACTCTTTTTTCGACTCTAAAATAGCAAGCTCTCTTTGTGTCTGCTCAGAGATTTTTTTGAGTTGTATATCTTTTTCATCTGCTACTTTTTTTTGAAAAAGTTCCTTTTCATGAGCAACTTTTTGCTCCTTTACTGCTTGAGACTCTAAAAGGTCACAACCTGCAAAGAGTAGAGGAATAAATACTAAAATGAAAAGTAAACGCATAAAAATCCTTTAGTCGAAATGAAGTAAATCTTTTGCTTGTATCATATCTTTATCACCACGACCAGAGAGGTTTACTATGATAAGTTTGCCTTTTATATCTGGTAGCTTTTTAAGATAAGCAACTGCATGAGAAGACTCAAACGCAGGGATAATTCCCTCCTTACGAGAGAGCCATACAAAGGCATCTAGTGCTTCTTGATCGGTAATGTTTCCATAACTTACACTTTTATTCTCTTTATGAAAAGCATGTTCAGGACCAATCCCTGGATAATCAAGTCCTGCCGAAATAGAGTGAGCTTCGAGTATCTGCCCGTCATCATCTTGCAGTAGATAGGACATTTGACCATGAAGAACACCTGGGCGACCCTTCTCTAAAGAGCAACCATGTTTATTTGTCTCAATGCCAAGCCCACCAGCTTCAACACCGATACACTCCACCTCTTCATCTTCTAAAAAGTGCTGAAACATACCGATGGCGTTTGAACCACCACCAATACATGCGATGATATGATCAGGCAGACGGTTCTCTTTTTCGAGTATCTGCTGACGAGCTTCCCAGCCGATGATAGCTTGAAAATCACGAACCATCATAGGGTAGGGGTGTGGACCTGCAACTGTTCCGATGATATAAAAAGTATCACGAGCATTTGTCACCCAGTGTCTTATGGCATCATTCATAGCGTCTTTAAGCGTTCTACTGCCAGACTCTACAGAGTTTACTTTTGCACCGAGAAGTTTCATACGAAAAACATTTAGCTCTTGGCGTTCTACATCCTTTGCACCCATAAATATTTCACACTCTAAGCCAAGTAAAGCACAGATAGTAGCAGTCGCCACTCCATGCTGACCTGCACCAGTTTCAGCGATAATCTTTTTATAACCTAAACGCTGTGCCATAAGTCCTTGAGCAATTACATTGTTTACTTTATGAGCACCCGTATGGTTCAGGTCTTCGCGTTTGAAGTAAACTTTTGCACCAAGCTCTTCAGAGATATTTTCAGCAAAGTAGAGAGGAGAAGGGCGACCTACATAATCTTTTAAGTAGTAGTGTACCTCTTTCCAGAACTCTTCATCAAAACGGATTAACTCATACTCCTCTTTGAGCTTGAGTAGTGCAGGCATAAGTGTTTCTGGGACATAACGTCCACCAAAGATTCCAAAGTGTCCATTTTCATCTGGATCGTATTTTGAGGGGGAGGGAATATACATGATTAATTATCCTTTATATTTTTAATATATTTTTTTAGTTCTTTAAGTGTGGTAATTGCACCACGACAATCTTTTTCATAAATTTCATTAGTTATATCATCATGTGATGCAGAATGAAAAATAGTGTCTTGGTAGAATTTAGTTTTTTGTAAAATCAATTGCATATCATTGATATTATTTTTTAAAGTTGCTGTAAACCTATATTGACTATCAACATCTTGTGTTAATAAACCATTGACAATATGATTTAGTTTTTCTTTAGAACCAATTTCGTGAATTTGTCTTAACTCTTCAAGAATTCTTTCAAACTCTTTTCTTAAAAAATTGCCACTTTCACTTAACCTGTTTTTAGATAAATAATTTTCTGCAATTTGTAAATAGTCAGTTTGTTTTGTATAAATTATACTTTCTTGCATACCATTTATATATCTTGAAAACAGATTTTTAAA
>JALUKS010000233.1 GCA_027056465.1 Sulfurimonas sp. | reverse complement strand
GGTGTGAGAGTGATAATGACAAGGCACTTGACCTTTGTCGTAAAGCGGCTTATGCAGGACATGAAAAAGCAAAAGAGATTATCAAAGGTCTTCAAGAAGATGGGAAGATAGTTTTTTAAGGAACTAGAATAGCCTAACAATACCGACTGAAGTCTGTGTTACTAGAAAAAAGAGGAGAGTGATAATGTTTACAGGACTTATACGTGAAATCGCCAGTGTCAAAAGCTTTGTAGGCTCAACTTTAAGTATAAAAGCAAAACTCAAAGCCCAACTAGGCGATAGCATCGCCATCAATGGTGCATGTCTCACTGTTGTCAATGTCCAACCCGATGGCTTTAGTGTAGAACTTTCACCAGAGTCACAAAAACACTTAGTCATAGAGAACTATAAAAATGAGGTACATATTGAACCTGCTATGATGATGGGGGATAGATTTGAGGGGCATGTTGTGCAGGGACATATAGATGCCATCGGAACGATAAGCGAGATAAAAAATCTTGGCAACTCCTATGATGTTTTTATAAAAGTAGATAAAAAATATATCCCTTTTATAGTACCAAAAGGTTCGATAACCATAGATGGCGTTAGCCTCACAGTCAACGATGTAAAAGCAGATACTTTTCGCCTCACTATCATCCCCCATACGATGAAAGAGACACTTTTCAAGAACTATAAAAAAGGCTATAGAGTCAATATTGAGACAGATATGTTTGCCCGTTATGTTTCGCATATCATAAAACACCAAACACAAGATGCTTCGCTCTCATGGGATGAAGTCGATGCGATAAACGCGACTTTTTAAAGAAAATATTGCATTTTGTCATATTTTTGGATAATCTCTAAAAAAGAGATATAATTACCGTGTTACAGCTGGTTGGTCTTCTGTCTGCTACGGGTGAACAAAGGGAGTTTGAGAGAAGTAGGGTATCCTCATAAAGGAGGACACACCAGTGAAGTTTTTCATTGTATTAATGGTTTTAGCCGTTTTAGCAGAACGTCTATACTAAAAAATGAGGGCGAAAGCTCTCATACCATTAGTGCAATTGTAGCGAATTAGGATAAACAATCAAAAATAAAATATTAAAAGACATTTTCGGACATAATGGTTTTCGACCTCTTCAAGAGGAGGGAGTCGATGCTATACTGAACAATCAAGACCTCCTTATGATACTACCGACGGGTGGTGGGAAGAGTCTTGTTTTTCAACTTCCTACCATGATGATGGATGGAATTACTATTGTAGTATCTCCTCTTATCGCCCTGATGCAAGACCAAGTTGCAGCACTTAAAGCTCAAAAAATAAATGCTGAGATGATTAGCTCTGCACAGTCTTATGAAGAAGTTGATGAGATTATGTGTGCTGCTGTAAATGGCGATCTGAAATTTCTCTATCTCTCTCCAGAACGCCTTAACAATGGCAGAACCCTAGAGTTTCTACACAACTTAAATATCAACTTTTTTGTTATAGATGAAGCACACTGTATCTCGCAGTGGGGGCATGAGTTTCGTGATGATTATAGAGCTTTAGGGAACTTAAAAGCAAACTTTCCTCACACTACTATTGCGGCATTTACGGCTACAAGTACCGACAATGTCACAGATGATATTCTTCGTGAACTTCGTGTTAGTGAGCCAAAAGTACTTAAGGGAAAGATATTTCGCAAAAATATCTTTATTTCAGCACAGAGACGCATTAGCAATGGTCAAGCCCAACTCAAAAACTTTCTCTTGCGACATAGAGATGAGTCAGGTATCATCTATGTAAGTTCACGAAAAAAAGCTGAAGAACTCTCTAGCTTTCTTAACCAAAGTGGCTATAAATCTCTCGCCTACCATGCAGGACTCCCCCAACATATTCGTGAGCAAAACTTTAAAATCTTTGTCAATGATAAAGTAGATATTATGGTTGCTACCATCGCATTTGGTATGGGAATAGATAAGAGTGATATTCGGTTTGTGGTCCATATGAGCCTTCCAAAATCTCAGGAGAACTACTACCAAGAGATAGGTCGAGCAGGTCGTGATGGGGATGATAGTGAAGTCCTTTTACTCTTTAATGCTGGAGATATTGTTCTGCATAAACGCTTTTTACAAGAGATACAAAATGAAGAGTATAAAAGCCACTTAGAGACAAAAATAGATCAGATATACAAATATGCAACAAGTGAGTTATGTTTTCATAAACAACTTGCAGAGTACTTCGATGATACATTAGAGCCTTGTGGCGATAGATGTGATAACTGCCTCTCAAGTGATGATAAACGCCAAGACATTACCAAAGAGGCACAGATGATACTCTCGGCTATCTATAAAACAGATCAGGGATTTGGAAAAAATTATATTATAGATATTCTTCGTGGGTCGAGTGAGCAGAAACTCTTAGCCAATGGTGCAGACAGACTCTCTGTTTATGCGATAGGATTACACCTAAGTAAAAAAGAGTGGTTTGTGATAGTGGAGCGACTTTTAGAACTCAAAGTTGTGATTTTAGGCGATTTTAGCGTTTTAAAACTCACAAACGACGCCATAGAAGTACTGAAGTCTCAAAAACTTATAGATATAAAATCTTCGCGTTTACTCATCAACCAAAAAGAGAAAAAAGTAAAACAGGCGAAAGAGTTTGACTATGATGAAGAACTCTTTGAAGAGCTAAGAGTGAAACGGAGTGAACTCGCTTCTGAGATGGGAGTACCTGCATACATAATCTTTAGCGATAAAACCCTCAAACATTTGGCAAATGACAAGCCTACAGATAAGAGCAGTATGCTAGATGTCAATGGTATTGGAGAGAAAAAGTATGAGCAGTTTGGTGCAGAATTTTTAGCCATTATAAATGACTAATCTAAATTTCTTTATCTTTTAAAGAGTCTATATGAGGATTACAAGAGATTTTATGCTCCATATCCACCTCACTATATTGCTCTAACTTTTTACATGAGGCTACCGTAGCGACCCTATACCCATCACCCTCATTGAGGTAGATGTGAAAGCCATTTTCATAGAGAGCAAGTCTAATTTTAAACGCGATAGAGTAAGTGGTAAGCACACCCTCTTCTCTCATTGCGTTTTTTATATCAGCAAAATACTCTTTTGTCCAAAGTATTGGATTTGTTGAGGGAGAGAAAGCGTCCTGATAGACTATGTCAAATTTATTCTTAAAGTTTTTAATATACTCACGAGCATCCCCAGTAAAAACTTCTATGTAAATCTTCTCACTCTCATAAACACCCTCTTCACTCAAAGCGATAATAATCTCTCTATAGTTCTCAAACTCTTTAGGATAAGTAAAGTTTACCAATGATTTGATTAAATCGCCATCGAGTTCAGGCGAGTAGATATTTATCTTTTTATTGGGGAAATTTTCATCTACATAAAGCAGTGTCGCAAGAGTGTTAAAGCCTAAGCCATAACAGATGTCAAGAATATTCACTTCATCTTTCTCTATCAAATTAAACGCAGGGATAATATGCTTTTTCATAGACTCAAAAAGCGCACCATCTCGTGTAGAGTGATAATGCTCCTCATACTCTTTTGAGTAAGCAGTATAAGAGCCATCTTCACTAAGTGTCAAAGTGTGTAAATCATCATCAAATATTTGACTCATAGACCATTACCCCACATGTGCAATTTTTTTGCCATCACCAAATCATATTCAGGTAAAACATCGATGTAATTTTGTGAACGAAATTCAAACTCCTCCAAAAGAGAGAGAGTTACTTCTCTATCCATAGTTCCTTTTTCTTGCATGATAATTATCTCTCCTGCATTTGCTAATGCAGTATAGGCAATTTTGAGTACACCCTTTGGATTTTTATGGAGATGAAAAAAATCTTTGAAGATGATAATATCGCAACTTCTTGGAAGGGCTCGAAAAGGTTGATCGAATTGTTTTTTATGATCTTCTTGGCTTTTACCATACACTACAAGAGAAAATTCACTATTACTACTCTGCATAAGATCGGAGAGAGCTTGAGTAGTTTCATCTACTTTTGTAGTAACTTGAAGATAGTGACTACCAGGGTATGGATTAAAAAGTTCTAAAAACTGTTTTAAATCCATAGTACATTACCTCTTAATATGCCAAATCGTGAAGCTCACGAAAAAGATAAGCTTCAACAATTTCATCTATAGTTTTTTGAGTATGTGCTACTAAAACAATCATAGACATATTCATAAAGTCCATCACTGGTTCTGCATCATCATTTACAACTACTGCTTCACTCCAGTTAGCAAAGGCATCAAATTTTTCATTGTGTAAAACTTCAATAAGTTCACCCTCTTCTATGCGAAGCTGTGCCCAAACTTTTACATCAAAAACTTTCGTGATTTCTGCTTCTTGAATATTACTGGAGTTCATAGGAACTAAAACTAGCATTAGCCGTTAATCTCTTTTAACTTCTTCTTACTAAGTTTGATTTTCTCATTGTCCATAATGCCGATTTTATCACTTAAAATATCATTAGCAATTTTTTTAGCGTTTTTAAGTGAGTGCATCTTATATGTACCACACTGATAGATATTTAGCTCTGGAATATCAGCTTCTTTTTTCACTTTCAGTACATCTTGCATAGACTTTTTCCAAGCCTTAGCAACTCTCTTCTCATCAGGAGTTCCAAGCACTGACATATAAAAACCAGTACGACAACCCATAGGAGAGAGGTCAATAATCTCAACTTTTTTAGAGTTCAAATGATCGCGCATAAACCCAGCAAAAAGATGCTCAAGAGTATGAATCCCACGACCATCCATCTTAGCAACGTTTGGCTTATAAAAACGCAAGTCATAAACAGTAATGTCATCCCCAGAAGGAGTTTTCATCCCCTTAGCTTTACGAACAGCCGGAGCCGGCATAATAGTGTGATCAACAGTAAACGAGTCAAGTAGTGGCATTTTAAATCCTTAATTTTAATTATATTAGTATTGTATGTATTTTAGCGAAATAGGTTGATAAGAAATTGAAGCAAAGAGATTATATAAGTATTGAGGCTTTTGGTGAGGCTAAAGCCACACATCCAATAAGCATTGAAACAAAAAAATAATCTTAAAAAAAGAGAAAAGTGATGCTAAACTTAAGAATTTAGAAAAGTGATGTCAAAGTAAAGAAGTTTTAGATTTGGTGAAGATAGTGCCTGAGGAGCAAAAAGGCTAGACTTTGTCTGCCGTTTGCTCATCTGGTGCTAGATTTGACGAAGCTAGAACTTCGTGCCTATACTCTAGCTTCTTCGCGACGATTTAAATAAGCCCAGTTAGCGTCTACACGCTCTTGCCACTCTTTGATTAGGTATTTATACTGATCTTTGAAAAGGTGTTTGAAACGCCCTTGAGCAGCTAAATACTCTTCAACAGGAACAATATCTTTCTCTTTTGGTCTGTAAGTAATGTTTAGCTCATGACCATCGATTACTTCATAAAGAGGGAATACTAAAGAGTCTGTTGCCAGATCTGTTAAATGCATAGTATCTTTAGGGTCAAATTTCCACTCAGTTGTACAAGGTGATACTGCATTGATAAATACTGCACCCTCAGTTGCAAAACCTTTTTGGATTTTTCTAACCATATCTTTCCATTTGTTTGGTGCAACTTGTGCAGCATATGGAATGTTATGAGCAGCCATAATTCCCATCATATCTTTTTTATTTCTTGTCTCACCATAAGATACACTTCCGGCTGGTGTTGTTGTAGCACTTGCACCGATTGGTGTAGAAGATGAACGCTGTCCACCAGTGTTTGCATAGACTTCATTATCAAGAACGACATACATCATATCATGATTTCTCTCCATACATCCAGAAATCCACTGAAAACCGATGTCATAAGATGCACCATCACCACCAAAAGCTACAAACTTAGGGTTACGATCTGGTTGCTTCAGGCGACCTTTTGTTTTAAGTGCTTTATACATAGCTTCTGCACCTGCAACTGCAGTAGAACCATTTTCAAAACCGATATGAATCCAAGAAGCATCCCAAGATGTATATGGATAGACTGCTGTACAAACTTCAAGACATCCAGTAGAAGCTGCAAGAACTAAATCATCGTTAGTTGCATTTAAAACTTCACGAACGATGATAGAGTGAGCACAACCAGGACAAAGAAGGTTTGCACCCTCAAATCTATCCGCTGATGTTGAAAACTCTTTTAAGTTTTTAATTTTTTTCATTTCACTCATACTAATTTC
>JALUKS010000232.1 GCA_027056465.1 Sulfurimonas sp. | reverse complement strand
AAATACCACTTCTCACCCTTGAAAACAAGTTCCCAAGAAAATTCCTCTCACTAAAGCTTGCTTCAACAAGTGAAGCAGAAAAAATACCACTTCTCACCCTTGAAAACAAGTTCCCAAGAAAATTCCTCTCACTAAAGCTTGCTTCAACAAGTGAAGCAGAAAAATTATAATTATTCATTACTGTTTTGCTCATTTTTAATTTGGTTTTTTCTAACAAGTGGAATGCCTCTTTTTGAATTTAAAACAAAATGACACAACTCACTTACATATTCGTTAGTATCGTTCTCTTTTAAAATATCTTTAGCCACTTCTTTTGGAGGGATACCACTACGAAAGAGCTTTTTGTAAACAGGTTTAAGACTATTTAACACATCTCTTCCTAGTTTTCTTCTGAGACCTATGATATTTAATCCTCTAAGAACCGCTCTGTTTCCCTCAACGATACAAAAAGGTGGAATATCTTGACTAACCGCACTGCCTCCGCCAATCATTGTGTTTCTTCCAATTTCTACAAATTGATGAAAAGAGCAGTACCCACCGATATTTGTTTCATTATTTACCACCGCATGACCCCCAAAACCGCTCCCACTTCCTATTATGCAAAAATTTTTTATATGGCAGTCATGACCTATATGAACATTGGACATAATGAAATTATTATTTTCAATAATCGTTGCTCCATAACCCTGGACGCTACTTCCTTTGTGGATCTCTACTTTTTCTCTTATTGTGTTGTTGTCTCCTATGAGTACTTTTGTATCTTCATCTTTGTAGCTTAGAGACTGAGGGTCTGTTCCGATGATCGCATATTGACCAATGGTATTGTTTTTACCTATTGTTGTATTACCGGTAATATAAGCACCATATCCTACTGATGTGCCCTCATCGATAACGACATCTTTGCCGATAAAAGCACCGCTATCAACAGTGACATCCTCTGCTAGTTTTGCACCCCTTTCTACAATGGCTCTACCATGGATTTTAGCCACTATTTATCAACCACCATAGCTTTAAGCTCGGCTTCACTGGCTAACTCTTTGTCCACAAATGCCTTACCGTCAAAAACCCACATAGCACCTCTATTTTTTTTGATTGTGACTACATATTCTAATCTGTCTCCGGGTCTTACCGGTCTTTTAAATTTTGCTCTGTCTATTCCCGTAAAATAGAACACTTTATTTTCAATATCCATAGACTCATCATTCTTAAAAGCTAAAATTCCACCAACCTGTGCCATTCCCTCCAAGATCATAACCCCCGGATATATGGGATGATCAGGAAAGTGCCCTTGAAAAACAGGCTCTGCTATAGAGACATTTTTATAAGCATCTATAAACTCTCCACTTTTTATCTCTAAAACTCTGTCTATTAACAAAAATGGGTATCTGTGCGGAAGTATCTCTTGGATTTGTGTAACATCTAATGTCATAAAACAAGCCTTGTAATAAAATTTTGACTATTCTACCCTAAAAAGATTAAATTTTCTTTTACATCTTCATATAGTTTATAGTCGATAAAAAGCTCATATTTAGCCATTTGGTTAATATCTTTAACTATGATAATTGTATTTAATGAGTAAAAATTTTTATCTATTTTATTTCTAAGTCTATAGATATAAACATTTACAATATTACTCATATTGAAATCATCAAGATTACTTACAGGCCTTATAATAATTGTAATGCTTTTTAGCAGTTACGGGTGTGCAGTGCTTGTTGCAGGTGCTGTAGGGGCAGGTGCTGCTTACAGCCTGACAGCTGATACTG
>JALUKS010000231.1 GCA_027056465.1 Sulfurimonas sp. | reverse complement strand
GCAGATATAAAACAGGCACTTGAGGCTTAAGTAAAAGCAAAAATATATGCATTTAAGCCATACATGGTAAAATGGCACTATTATTTTACGGAGCGAGCAATCTTGTCACTAAACCTGCAAACATATACTGAGCATTTTACAAATCCACTCTACCTTGAGAGTGGTCGTATTTTAGAACCTTATGACATTACTTACGAGACATATGGCACACTCAACGATGAAAAAAGTAATGTTATAGTAGTTTGTCATGCCCTCACTGGAAGCCACCATGCCGCTGGTACTTATGAAGATGAGAATAAAGCTGGCTGGTGGGATGGTTTTATAGGAAGTGGTAAAACACTCGATACAGATAAGTACTTTATTATCTGTTCCAATGTCATTGGCTCATGCTTTGGCTCTACTGGTCCTATGTCCACTAGACACCCACATCATGATGAGTATCGCTATAAGTTCCCAGTCGTCAGCATAAAAGATATGGTAAAAGCACAACGCATACTTTTTGATCGTCTTGATATTCATAGAGTTGAAGCGATAGTTGGCGGAAGCATGGGTGGGATGCAGGCACTACAGTTTGCCATTCACTACCCGAACTTTGCAAAAAAAATCATTGCACTTGCAACAACCTATGCAACGCAGCCTTGGGCTATCGCGTTTAATAAGGTCGCACAAGAGGCGATACTCAAAGACCCCGATTTTAAACAGGGCTACTATGATCCTGAAGTTATAAAAAAACAGGGCTTATCTGGTATGGCTGTTGGACGTATGGCTGGGCATATTAGCTTTCTTTCTCATGAGTCGATGAGAGAGAAGTTTGGCAGAGAGTACAAACGCACAGATGGGCTTTATGAGCTTTTTGGGAAGTTTCAAGTGGAGTCCTACCTAGAGTACAATGGTGCAAACTTTAGCAAATGGTTTGATCCCCTCGCCTATCTCTACATCACAAAAGCTATCAATATTTATGACCTTTCTCGTGGTTTTGACAACCTTGAAGAAGCACTCACTCGTGTTACAGCAGATCTACACCTCATCAGTTTTAAAAATGATCTGCTCTTTAAAAACTTTGAGATGAAAGAGATAGCAGATGCTCTTACAAACATCAAAAAAACAAACTTTAGCTATATGGATATAGAGAGTGACTATGGTCACGATGCTTTTCTTGTAGAGCTAGAAAAATTTGACACCTATGTAAAGGATATACTCAATGGCTAAGATAAAATTTGAAACAAAACTCAACAATGCAAAAAAAACACTAGAGACACTTATGAGTCCAGAGATTACACTTGAGAACAGTGTAAAAGCTTATGAATCTGGGATGAAAGAACTTCAAGAAGCACAGAAAATTCTCGAAGATGCAAAGCTGAAAATCCTAGAGATAAAAGCAAACTAAATGAGAGCTGCTGTTCTTCAGTTAAATGCACAGGGCATGAGCTCGACAAAGCTCTACAACCACATAAGAATCGCACATAAAAAAGGTGTAAAAGTACTACTCCTTGGAGAGTATGTCCTCAACCCTTTCTTTAAAGAGCTCCAGAGTATGTCTCTGAGTATGATAAAAGAACAAGCTACTCATCAGATAAAAGTACTCAAAGAACTCTCCTCAACTTACAAGATGACTATAGTCGCTCCACTTATCCTGATAAAGAAAAAAGAGCTTTACAAAACTGTCGCAAAGTTTGCCCCCTCCTCTACCTCCTACTATGAGCAACAGTTACTTATAAACTATGCTCACTGGAATGAAGAGAAGTTTTTTGCAAATACAATTACTGAACTTCAAACGCCAATGGTTTTTAGCGTAGATGGATTTAAGTTCGCCGTTTTAGGTGGATTTGAGCTGCACTTTGATGAAATATTTACTACACTCAAAAGTAAAAAGGTTGACTGTATTTTAGTACCTAGTGTAGCAACATTTGACTCTTATGAACGATGGAAAGCACTTATCACTACTCGTGCATTTACTCAGAACTGCTACATTTTGCGAGCAAATAGAATCGGAGAGTATCAAGACAGTGAGACTTCATGGCGTTTTTATGGAGACTCTATTCTTGCCTCACCACATGGTGATATCCTCGAACACCTCGGCAATAAAGAGGAACTTATGATAGTCGATATGAACCATGCAGATGTAGTCCAAGCACGGCGTTCTTGGGGATTTAGTGAAGCTGTAAACAAAAGGATACAAGAGTGTTAAACTATTTTCACAGACAGGTAGAGCTTTGGGGTGCAGAGACACAAGAGTCGCTTCAGAGTAAAAAGATAGCTATTGTTGGAGCTGGAGGTCTTGGCTCCTCTCTCGCGTTTGCTCTTGGTGCGAGTGGCATCGGAGAGATTCATATGATAGACTTTGATGAAGTAAGCCTACACAATATCCACAGACAAATAGCTTTTAAACCAGGAGATGAAGGAAAGAACAAAGCCATTATTAATGCAGAACTTATAGAAGCTAGATGCCCCTATACCAAAGCTGTAGCGCATAACTGTGACTTTAAAGAGTGGACAAAAAAAGATATAACTGTGGATCTTATTATAGATGCTACAGATAATCTCCCTACTCGTGGCGACATCAACACCTATGCAAAAAGCATTCAAATGCCGTGGTTATATGGAAGTGTAGAGGCTTTTCATGGTCAAGTCTGTTTTATTGATGAATCATCGTTTAATGATGCCTTTAAGATAGTATATAAAACACCAGAAGGAATAGCAGCCCCAATAGTGATGCACATAGCTTCACTTCAAGCAAATCTAGCACTGCGTTTCTTAGCTGGTCTCTCCGTGAAAAAAGATATACTTTACTATCTTTTCTTTAATGAAGAGGGAGAGATGATAACTCAAAAATTTGGACTGCCAAAAGCGAGTTAACCCTCGCTCAAATAGTAATTATCTAAAGTCACTAATAGGCAAAAGCTTCAGAATTTATTTCAGTCTGCAAATTGCACTTGAATTTTTCCAAGTGCAATTATTGATAAATTAACTAACCATTTGCCCCAGCAAAATGAAGCACAGCACTAGCATCTATCTCTAACTCTAATCTGTTGAGAGATAAAAGACCTAAGATACTTGCTAATAAACTATTTTTTTTGATGCACCTTATATGTTTAGCATATAAGAAATACTATTAAGTAGAAATTTATATTATGATATTTAGTAATTAAATGTGATATTTTTTTGTGATTGTTTCAAAAAAAAGTGGTGGGTCCTATGTGACTCGAACACATGACCACTCCGTTATGAGCGGAGGGCTCTAACCAACTGAGCTAAAGACCCACTAAACAAAGAGAAAGTTCCCGTTTGTAGGTCGAAATTATACATATCAGTTGCTTAGAGTATGCTTACTTTTGTATTAACTTTGCATATTTATCATCTAAAGTAAATTTCACTCTTTTAAGCACATCATCCAAGCTGTGCTTGCATTATTTCTATTTTCCTTTTATTTTTTTTGCCAACCAAGCTTTTATGCTATAAGCAACTGAATAAGCGAGAGGGATATAAAGTAAGTTCAATACTGTTGCCCATGCGATACCAAAGCCTAAAGAGACCGCCATAGGCTGGAGTATCATCGCTTGTCCTGATGCAAAGAAGATAAGAGTAAGTAGTCCGAGAACTGTCGTTAATGATGTCAGTAAAATCGGTCGTAGCCTCGTTCTTGCTCTATTCATCAACTCTTCTGTATCTTTAGCCTTCTTTATAAAATCTACCATAATTAGTCCATCATTGACGACTACACCTGCAAGTCCTACTATTCCTATCATTCCTGGCATAGTTAGGTTTATACCCATGATCCAGTGCCCAACATAAACGCCAAGAAGAACAAGAGGAATAGTACTAATGACAATAAATGAATTTAATATAGAGTCAAAAAGCCACACAAGAGTGATAAAAATTAGAAAAATTGCCATAACCGCAGACTGCATCATCTCTCTTTTGTTTTTATTGTTCTCTTTTTCTTCACCTTTTATTTCAACTTCTATACCACTTTTTCTTACTTTATCAAACGCAGCTTGCATTTTGAGCATCACTTCACTAGAGGTAATCTTTGTTTTATCTATAGAGGCAAAGAGACTTCGGATTCGTTTTCCGTCCTCTTTTTTAAGTGTCACGAAACTCTGCTTATACACAAAGTCACAGATACTTTTAAGAGATACCATCTGGTTTGAAGATGGCACTTGAAGCTCTATGTTGTTGATAGAGCTTATATCTTTGTTTATATTACTTTCTAGTTTTATACGGATTAAACCATTTGCGGTAAAGAGTTTTCCATATTCTCCTTTTAAGTAGTAAGCACGTAGTTCATTTGAGACTAAAGATTCATTAAATCCCAACTCTTGTCCGTAACTATTGACACGGAGTTTAAGCTCCTTTTCTCCAAGGTTTGCATCATCTGAGATATTAAAAACTCCATCTATTTTAGAAAGCTTTTTTTGTAGATACTTCAGAGATGGAACCACATCACGATTATCTTTAGAGCTTAAAGCGACCTCTATATCGTTTGCTACGACACCAGCACCAGGGACTTTCACTACTAGCTCTTCAAAGATAAGATTGCCCTTTTTATCTTTTAACTTATGTTCACCTACTAAAAGTTTTTTTATCCTTTTCGCAATAACACGAGCATCATCTTCTCGAATCTTCACACCTGTACCCGTTTCTATGGATAAGAGTGGGCTTATGTATTTATCAAAGGCATTTACAGGTGTATGTTCATTTAAATCTATGAATATATGAAACATATTTTCACCTAACTCAGCCCTATTTTTCGAGTCCATTTTAAAACCGATAACAGAAGTTACAGAAGAGACATTAGATTTTTTAAGATTTTTTAAAAGTATATTTTCAACACCAGTTACTACCTTTTCAGTATCTTCTAGGTCATTATTTATATTGACCTTTCCATATACATAAACTTGTGTTGTATCAAAGTCAGGAAAAAGTTGAAACTTCGAGTGCTTTATCATGATACTTGTAGCAAAGAAGATACTACTTACTATCAGAAAGAGTGAGATAAATCGATGTCTATATGTAATATCTATACTCTTACTTCTTACCTGAACAGTAACACTTTTCGTTCTGAAAAGAAAATGGAGCATCGTGTTATAAATAACATACATCTTCTCCCAAAACCTCTTCGTAAAGCTCTCTCCATGAGAGACTTTCAAAAAATCATGTGCATGCAAAGGTAAAAAATAAAATGCTTCAAAAAGGGAGGAGAGTAGGAGAACAGTTATCATAATTGGAATAATTTTTATAAACATTCCCATCTCGCCAGTCATAAGAAGCATAGGTAAAAATGCAAAAACAGTTGTAAGTGTCGCGGTAAGCACGGCGGGAAACATCTCACTTGCACCCACTATGACAGCTTCTTTGCGCTCCATCCCCTCCTCTAAATGCCTATAGATATTTTCTGCTACAACTATAGCTTCATCTACAAGCATACCAAGTGCGATGAGTGCACCTAAAAGTGAGAGCATATTCATACTATCACCTAAGATTTCTGTAGCGATTAACCCTATCATAAAGCTCACAGGAATCCCGAGTGCCACGACAAACGCGATACCTCGATTGATGAAAATTAGCATTGCTAAAAAGACCAGAATAAGACCAAAAACAATGTTTGAAAAAACAGTATTAAGACGATTTTTAATCCAAATGGAAGTGTCAGTATAGATACTATATTCAAGTTTCGGGTACTCTTTCTGCTTCTCTTTAAGCATTTTTCTGATGTCTCGTACAAGTGCGATTGCATTGCCATCTTTACTTTTTGAAACATTCAATGAGATATTTCTCTTGCCGTTATAATGAGAAAGTTCTTGCGAATCACTCAGCTTAAAATGTACATCAGCCACATCTCCAATACGTACTCTTAGCCCACCTACAGCTATAATAGTGTTAGCTATACTTTTTTCAGTTTTTTCACCATTGTAAGTTGAGATATAGAGATGATGTGCTTTCTCTTTAATAGTTCCTACGGGAAATATAGAGCTAATACTCTTAATTGCATTAACTATTAAAGTAGGTTTTAGTCCATAAGCTACAATCTTTTCAAGATTGAGCTGAATATCTAACTCTTTATCTGCATCGCCACGAATCGTTACACTGCTCAACTCTTTATAGCGACTTAAGTCACTTTTGAGTTCATCTGCACGATTAAGCAGAACTTCTTTGCTAGCATCACCTGAAATAGCGATAAGCACAAGAGGAAAGGCATGTGTTTTTATCTT
>JALUKS010000230.1 GCA_027056465.1 Sulfurimonas sp. | reverse complement strand
CCTTAATACCTATTTATGTATAAGTAAGCACCAAGTAAACCCCATCTAGCAAAGTAAACAGTTTTAGTTCAGTTTAACATTCCAAGGCAATAAGTCTTCAATATCTTTTCCCTTAGCTGCATAAATAGGAAGATGAGTAAGTATGTAGTTTAGATAAGCATATGCATCAAGATTGTTAGCCTTAGCAGTTTCAATGATACTATACCAATTACAAAGTGCAGTAGCACCTTTAGTGCTAGTGGCAAACAACCAGTTCTTTCTGCCAAGAGCAATAGGTCTTACATGATTTTCTGCCATATTATTGTCAATATCAAGTCTTCCATCTTCTACATAAATCTTGAGTTTTGGAAACTGATTTTTAAGATATATAAATGCACGAGCTATAGTTCCACCTATGGCATGTGCATTTAAGAAGTGTGTATCACACCACTCTTCTATATCTTGTAGTATTTGTACTGATTTATCTTCTCTTATTTGTTTCTTTTTATCAGGTGGGTCATCTTTTATCTCTTTTTCTATCCCATAAAGTTTAGCCACCATAGCAACCAACTCTTTTGCTAAAGTTTTACTGTTTATATCACTAGCACCAGATTTGATAATATCAGCAAACCTTCTTCTTGCATGTGCCCAACAACCAAGTTGGGTAACATCCTCTCTGTTAGCCACAATGTTATATCCAGGATAACCATCAGTCTGCATATAGCCACTGAAACCATTGAATAAAAACTCAGCTGTTTTTTCATTACGATTGGATGAGTAATGCATCAAGACTATAGGATATTTGTCTGTAGAAGCTTTCAACCAAATATATGACTTCTGTTTCGCTGTTTTATTCTTCTCATTTAATACTTGTAGTGTTGTCTCATCTGCATGTATATAACCAGAATTCATTTGAATAGCTGAGAGTTTATCTATCAGTGGTTTTAGCCTTAGCTCTGAGGTTTTAATCATCCAATTACTAAAGGTTGTTGATGTGAACTCTACACCAAATCTTTTTTTATATTTCTTCACCTGTCTATCAAGAGGCATTGCATCTTCAAACTTTTCTACAGCTATTGTCGCTAAAAATGATGGTGTTACTTGCGTCTTTGGTAATACTTGAGGAGTGAGTGGTGATGTTATAGGTTTAGATCCACAGTTACAAGAACATACATAGGTAAATCTCACATTATCTATTACTCTAAACACTGCAGGAACAATATCATACTGCTGGGAATGAATCTCTTTGATCCTTTTTAATCCACAACCACATTCACATATCTTCTCTTCTTCACTTATATCATGCTCTACTCTTACACGAGGCAGTGACTCAGGAGGAGTACTCTTGCTACCTCTCTTTTTTCGAGTATAAGTCAGTGTCTCTATTTGGTACTCTTTTTCAATCTTAATATCTGAGTCCTCTTCAAACAGTGATGGTTGATTAGATGAAAACTTTTCAGAGGATGAGGCATATTTTTGGCGAAGCATATAATCTAGCTTTTGTTGTAGGTCTGCAATTTTTTTATCTTTTTGTTCTATCACACTATCTTTAGTATCAATAACTTCTAGTTGATGATTCATTATTTCTAATAAAGATTCTGTTGTGACTGCTGACTCTTTCATACCAATATTATAGCTAAAGAGCCCTCAATTAGGTCTTTTAAAACAGTGTAGATTTCTTAAATTTATTTACTTTTCAAGATGGTGTTTACTTGATGCTTACCTTTAATACATTTTAAAAAAGGTGTATGAGGTGTTCCAGTATAAGCAATATTAAATTTTGCAAAAAGTTTTCT
>JALUKS010000229.1 GCA_027056465.1 Sulfurimonas sp. | reverse complement strand
ATTGATAATCTATCAAATAATATTGCTACACTTATTAATAAAAAAACAGATAAGAAACTTCTGGCTACTCTTACAAACAACAAGCTCCTAAGAGCAGATTTAGAAGAGGACTTAGGGATGTTTAGAATGCAACGCTACAAATATATCTATGTAGTGCAAAAAGTACCAAACAGAGAAGAGTTTCGTTTTTTACTAGATGGGGCAAAAAAAGATAAGAGTCTCTTTTTAGAGAGCTTTCAGCCACTCAATCTTCAAAAGTGGTTAGAGGTCTATAAAACCAAAAAACCATGCTATTTTAAGCATAAAAAGATTAAGAATTTATGGCTAACATATCTTCAGCCAATTGTGCAACACAACGAAGTTGTAGGAATTGTCTCTATAGATTTTTCACTTTATGAGTATAGCTATATGCAAAACGCACTCTCTGAACTCTCTTTGAGTGTAAAATCTTTTACGGCACTGTTACTTTTTATCTTTATCATCATCATTGTTTTTGCATTTATAGATAAAAAACAGGTCTATTTACTTCAAAAACAATCTAAAGTGATTCAAAACTTTAACAACACTCTTCAAATGAGAGTAGATGAAGAGGTCGTAAAAAATAGAGAGAAAGATAAACAGCTTTTAGAGCAGTCGCGTTTGGCACAGATGGGAGAGATGATAGGGATGATAGCGCACCAGTGGCGTCAACCCATCAATGCTATCAGTGCGACAGGTATCGCTATAAATATGAAAGCACAGTTGGGCAAACTCGATGAAGAGAGTGCCATATCTCTTGCAAAGAAGATAGAAGAGCTAACCCAACATCTGAGTAAAACGATTGATGATTTTAGGAATTTTTTCAAACCAACAAAAGAGAAACAGAGTACGACTTATGCTGATTTGGTTAGTGAAACACTTGGTATTGTCGGGGTATCAGTGCAAAATAAAAATATCAATATCACTACAGAGATAGAGAGCGATGTCGTTTTTACTACATACAAAAATGAGTTAAAACAGGTACTTTTAAACCTTATAAAAAATGCAGAAGATGTTTTACTAGAGAAGAAGATAGAGAGTGCTTCGATCAAGATAGAGGCAAAAGAGAACTCTTTGATAGTCCGTGACAATGCAGGGGGTATTCCTGAGGATATTATTGAAAAAGTTTTTGACCCATACTTCTCTACAAAGTCACACAACGGAACAGGTCTTGGACTCTATATGAGCAAGACAATCGTTGAACAGCATTGTGGTGGAACACTGAGTGTAACAAATGATGCAGAGGGCGCAGTTTTTTCTGTTGTATTACCAAATGGAGAAGAAAATTAAATATAATATGAACATAAGGATATTTTATGATAAAAGTAGAATTTTTAGGACCTATACAAAAAGAGGCTTTAGAGCTAGAGATAACAAATCTCAATGAACTTCCAGCAATCTTACAAGCTGATGCTGAGGTGAGTGAGTGGCTTGAGTCATGCGCAGTGGCTATCAACGACACACTGGTAAGCTCACTAGAAGCAGCACTCAAAGATGGAGATAGAATCTCTCTCCTCCCTCCTGTTTGTGGAGGGTGAGTTATGTTGCATATCTATAATGGCGCACTTGATGTGCCGACTATCTTAAAAGAGTGGTACGAAGAGGAGAGCCAAAGTAACTATGGTGCTTATATCCCGTTTGTGGGAACTGTTCGCAGTGAAGATGGCATAGATGGGCTAAGTTTTGACATCTATGAGCCTATACTTCATAAGTGGTTTGAAGCGTGGCAAAAAAAAGCTGAACAACGCGGTGCAAAGATAAAAA
>JALUKS010000228.1 GCA_027056465.1 Sulfurimonas sp. | reverse complement strand
CTACAAAACAGCTATAAAAAGTTAGAATCCCCCTACAGACATAGCTTTTTAGAAATAATTCCCTTCGTACCGTATGAGGAGTTTATACCTCACTACACAAAACTCTCATTAAACAAAAATCTAAAAATAAGTCCCACAACTTTTAGATACTATCCATACAAAAAAATTGCCTCTCATATTTTAGGATATGTATCAAAAGCTGATAAATGGAATAGAGATATAGATCCGGACACGAAAATTATTGGAAGAGTAGGAAAAGCAGGAATTGAAAAATATTACAATAAAGAGCTTCAAGGTAAACTTGGAACAAGAAAGTTTCAGGTCTCAGCATATAATGAGGAGATTTTGGAGATAAGCAGAGTTGAAGCAAGTCAAAATCAAGATATTGTCTTAAATTTAGATATAAGAATACAAAAACTAATTCATGATATTTTTCAAGATAACCTAACAGGAATGGCTATTGTTATGAATGCCAAAACAGGAGGAATAATAGCCGCAGGAAGCTTTCCTGAATACGATATTAATAAATTTGTTACCGGAATTACTTCCAAAGAGTGGAAGGATATGATTGATGATTTTAATCACCCTTTTTTAAATAGACTTGTAAACTCTTTATATCCTCCGGGTTCTATTATTAAACCAACCGTAGCTTTAGCATTTTTACAAAGCCCATTAATAGATAAAAATACAAAATTTTTATGTGAAGGCTCTTTTGAGTTCGGAGGAAGAAATTTTAGATGTTGGAGCAGAAGAGGTCATGGATATGTTAATTTAAGAAAATCCATAAGACAAAGTTGTGATATATACTACTATAAGGGAAGTTATAGAGTCGGTATTGAGGCAATTAGCAAAAAACTTAAAAATCTTGGTCTAGGGGTTAAAAGTGGTATAGATTTGCCTAATGAATTTTTAGGAATTGTACCAGATAAAGAGTGGAAACTAGAGAGATACGGAAAACCCTGGTTTATAGGCGAGACTTTTATTACCGCTATAGGACAAGGCAGTTTTTTAGCTTCACCAGTCCAGATAGCAAGAAACACAGGGGCAATAGCAACTGGTAAACTAGTGCGTCCCACATTGGCAAAAACTATTAGCGATAAAGAACTGCAACCTCAAATAGAAGAACCATTTTCTCCATCTGATAAAAAAAATATACATCTAATCAGACAAGCGATGCTAGATGTTGTAAATACCCCATACGGAACGGCAAGTAAATACATTAATGCTCCTATACTTGTCGCGGGCAAGACGGGAACTGCACAGGTTGTGGGGATTCCTCAAGGAGAAAAAAACAGAATGAAAGAGAATGAGCTAGAATATTATAAAAGATCTCATGCTTGGCTTACTACATATGCTCCGGCTAATGATCCTAAATATATTGTTACCGTATTGGTGGAACACGGAGGTCACGGAGGTCACGCTGCCGGACCTATTGCAAGTGCTATATACAACAAAATGTATAAGCTAGGATATTTTAAAAAAACAAACTCCAATAAGAGTTTGAAACAATAAAAATCATAGCAATTCCCAAAAGATTAAAGAAAAAGCCAATAGTTGCCATCTGCCTAATTTTTATCACACCGCTACTCATTGCAATGGCATTAGGAGGGGTTGCTATAGGAAGCATAAAAGCGTAGCTAGCACACACCGTTGCTATCATTAAAAATAGTTCCATATTTAAACCTGCTTTTATGGTAAGAGCATAAATTACAGGCAAAATCATAGCCGTTAGAGCAGTATTGCTTGTTATCTCTGTTGTAAATGTTACAAAAGAAGCAACTATAACTATTAAAATATATG
>JALUKS010000227.1 GCA_027056465.1 Sulfurimonas sp. | reverse complement strand
CAAGGGTATACATGCCAAATAACTCAAGAAGAAGAGAAAAAATTTTTAAATAAAACAGTTTTTATCAAAAGTGATAAAGTTGGTAATGGTGAACTTGGAACTATTCTGATGAATGGATTTATAAAAACTATTTTAGAATTTGATAATCTCCCTAAAAATATAGTTTTTGTAAATGAGGGTGTACTCTTAACTACAAAAGATGAGAACAGAAACATCATAGAACATCTACAAGAGTTATCTAAAAGAGGTGTCAAAATATATAGTTGTGGCTTGTGCTTAAATCATTTTAACATTGCAGTAGAAGAGTTAAAAGTAGGTGAAATAGGCAATGCTTATGATACAGTAGATATGCTTCTCAATACAGAAGTAGTAAATTTTTAAGGAAAGTGAAAATGGAAAGTCAAGTAGATAATTATAAAGATTTACTATCAAGTATAGGTGTAGATGTAGAGAAACACTCTAAGATGATGAAAGCAGGGTTTCAAGGCTATAAAGAGCAATTTATGTCTCAAGAAAATAGACCTAAAGGTATGGAGTATTTCGACTGGTTTATGAGCGAAATTCAAGGTGAAAGAGTTGCAGAAATCAACCGACTAAGAGAACAAAAGAAGCCAGCTGTTGGTACATTTTGTATTTTTGTTCCTGAAGAGATTGTTGTAGGTGCTGGTGGTGCTTGCTACGGTTTGTGTGGTGGTAGTCAAGCAACTATTGCCGATGCAGAGAGCGAGTTACCTAGAAATATCTGCCCACTCATTAAATCAGCTCACGGTTTTAAATTACAAAGAACTTGTGGTTACACACAATCTTCTGATTTTATTTATGGAGAAACAACTTGTGAGGCAAAAAAGAAAACTTGGGAAATTTTAGATACCCATCACCCAGTGCATGTGATGAATATTCCACATATGAAAAGAGAAAAAGATTTAAAACTGTGGAAAGAAGAAATTGTTGATTTTAAAGAGCATATTGAAAGTGTTATAGAGCGAAAAATATCTGTTGATGAGATAAAAAAAGGGATTCATATCATCAATGCTAAAAGAAATGCTATGCAGAGAATTGATGCATTAAGAGGACTAAACCCTGATGTCGTTCCGATTAGTGGTAGAGATGGACTTTTAATCTCCCAAATGAGCTTTTTAGATGACCCTACGAGATTTACACAAAAGGTAAATGAGTTGGCTGATGAATTAGAAAAAAGAGTTGCTGATGGTGTTAGCGTCGTAGAAAAAGATACACCAAGATTGATGGTTTTAGGTACTCCGTTTGCCCCACCAAACTGGAAACTTCATATCTCTGTTGAAGAATCAAAAGGGATTATTATTAATGAAGAGTCTTGTATTGGACATAGATACTATAAAGATAATGTAGATTTAGATGAGAGTGATGATGAAGACTCTTTAATGACAAAACTAATGGAAAGATATAGCGAAGTAGATTGTGCATGCTTTACTCCAAATACACCTAGAATAGATAAAATCCTAGAGATGTATAAAGAGAGAAAAGCTGATGGAGTCATCTACTACACTCTCTCTTTTTGTCACACTTACAATGTAGAAGCTCACCTAGTAACAACAGCCTTAGAAAAAGAAGGAATACCATGTCTAGTGATTGAATCTGACTACTCTACTGAAGATGTAGGACAGATTAAAACAAGAGTGGAAGCATTTTTAGAGAGCTTAACATTTAAGAAAAAAGCTCAAAAATTTAAAGGGCTGAAATAGATGTATTGGGGTGTCGATATCGGCTCAACATATACTAAAATAATTGGACTTGATGAGAACAAAAATATAATAGATAAAGCTGTAATTCCAACTATTATTAATCAAGATGAGACTGTTGCCGAATATTTAAAAGATAAAAAAGTTGAAATGATTGTTGGTACAGGTTATGGTAGATATATGATAGAAGAGTACTTCTCATGTCCTATCATAAGTGAAATCAAAGCGCATGCAAAGGGAGCATACTTTTTCAATGAAGAGGTTGATGTTGTCATAGATTTGGGTGGTCAAGATAGTAAGATTATTAAACTTGATGGTACAGGTGGATTTACAGATTTTAGAATGAATGATAAATGTGCTGCAGGGACTGGTAAGTTTCTAGAAATTGCTGCGAGTAGAATGGGTTTAGATATTGGTAAATTTGCATCGTTAGGGTATGATGCCGATAAAGAGTTAGAAATTTCTAGTATGTGCGCAGTATTTGCAGAATCTGAAGTAATCTCACTTATGGCTAAAAAAGAGAAAGCAGAAAATATCTGCTTTGCTGTACATGACTCTATCGCTTCAAGACTTGCATCTATGGCAAAAAAATATACTAACAATAGTAAAGTCGTATTTTTTAGTGGTGGAGGGGCATTAAACAACTTTTTAAAAGATTTACTTTCAAAAAGATTAGAAAAAGAGATATATGTCTCCAGTGAACCACAGCTTAATGGAGCGATAGGTGCTGCTTTATCTGGCTATGAAATTTGCCAAGAAATTTAATGAATCCCTTAAAATAGGGATAGAGGAAAAATAATATGGCACTCATAGACCTACAAAACATATCAAAACACTACTCGGCTCAAAAGATTCTCACTGAAGTTAATTTTCATGTTGATGAGGGTGAACGTATCGTTATCATCGGGAAAAATGGAAGTGGTAAATCTACTCTTATGAAGATAGTAAATGGTACTCTAACCCCTGATGGTGGTCGCCGTATCACTCAAAATGATTTGGAAGTGAAGATGCTTGATCAACGTCCAAACTTTGTAGAGGGGCATAGTGTCCGTCAAGCTGTAGAGCATGGTCTTGTAGAACTCAACACTGCAAAAGAGCGATACAATAAACTCTCTCTTCTTCTAGCAGATGATTTTGACAACAAGACGCTCTTAGATGAACATGAGAGACTTTCAAGCTACATAGAACACCATAATGCTTGGAACTTAGATGATAAGATAGAGCGAATTATTCAACACTTTGATTTGAAACGCTACGAAGATAAGCCCATCTCACTTTTAAGTGGTGGTGAGCAACGCCGTGTCGCCCTTGCCTCTTTACTTCTACAAAAACCGGATATTTTACTCCTTGATGAGCCCACCAACCACCTTGATGTTTATATGGTTGAGTTTTTAGAAGAGCTTATATTAAAAGAAAAGTTTACCCTCGTTTTCATCTCTCACGATAGATACTTCATAGACCGTATCGCAACCAAAAGCGTGGAGGTTGATGAGTGTGCTTTGAAAGAGTATAGTGGTGGTTATAGCGACTACTTAACTCAAAAAGCTGAGTATATCAGAACACTACAAAAACAGCATGATAATCTTCTCGGCGTGCTTAAACGCGAAAATGAGTGGTTCGCTCGTGGTGTTCGAGCTCGTCTTAAACGCAACGAGGGAAGAAAAGAGCGACTTATGAACCTTCGTGAAGAGGCGAAGACAAATCCTGCGAAGATTCGTAAGATGAGTGTAGAACTCCAACGCGAGGCAAAACACTTTAACCGAGACAAAAGTATCAACAAACAAAAAATGCTCTTTGAGGTAGAAAACTTAGGTCTTACACTTGGAGATAAGGAGCTACTCAAAGGCTTTACAACTCGTATACTCCAAAAAGATGTTATCGCTATAGTTGGACCAAATGGAAGTGGAAAATCAACACTTCTCAAAGCACTTCTTGGACGACTTGAACCAACTGAGGGAGTCATCAAACGCGGGGAGTTCAAGGTAGGTTACTTTGACCAGCATAGAGAACTTTTAGATGATGATAAGAACTTAATAGAGACTTTTTGCCCTCATGGTGGTGACCGCGTTTCCGTTCGTGGAAGTGACCTACATGTGTATGGTTACCTCAAAAACTTTCTTTTTCCTCGTGAGTTTTTAGAAAAAAAAGTAGGTGTTCTAAGTGGTGGGGAGAAGAATCGTGTAGCGTTAGCCCTACTCTTTACGAAGGAAGTAGATATCCTCATCCTCGATGAGCCTACAAATGATCTTGACATTCCTACTATTAACATCTTAGAAGAGCAACTTACAAACTTTGCTGGTGCAGTCATCATAGTAAGTCACGATAGATATTTTGTCGATAAGATAGCTAAAAAACTTTTTATCTTTCAAGCAGACAAAACGATAGAGGAGTCTCATCAGCAGTATAGTGAGTATCTTGACCTTGAAAAAGAGCTTAAAGAGTTGAGTTCTATGGAAAAAGAGGCAAGTGAAAAGCCAAAGGTAGTCGAGCCAAAGAGAGAAAAACAAAAGGCGATAAAACTGACATTTAAAGAGAAGATGGCGTTAGAGTCACTCCCTCAAGAGATAGAAAAACTCGAAGCAGAGATAGAAGAAAAAAACAGCTGTTTAGCTAATCCAAAATGCTACGAAGAGATAGGAATATCTGCATTAGCTCAAGAACTAGCTAAGATAGAAGAACTTTATGAAGTGAAGATGGAAGAGCTATTTGCTATTGAAGAAAAAGTAGAAGAGTTAGAGAGCTAAAAACTGTAACTCTTTTTTCGCTCGGTGAATATCTTTTAGAATAGCAACTTTTAGAGTCTCAAGTGATGCAAACTTTTCATTTTCTCTCAAATATGCAACAAATCTTATATCTACCTTATTTTCACAAATTACTTTAGAATTTAATATATGTGACTCAATAGCAAAACTTCCATCAGTAGTAACACGATGTCCTAAAAAACTCACACTTGGGTGAAAATGTTCTTCATTATCTATTCGAGTTAATGTTGCATAAACACCCTCTTTTGGTCTTAAAAACTTTGGTGCTTCTATGTTTATAGTCGCTACTAACTCCTTGGTACCGATGCCCTGACCCTTTATGAGTTTTCCTGCTATAGTGTAGTTGTGCCCTAGAAATTCGTTTGCACCTTTAATATCTCCGAGTTGAAGTTTTGCACGTATCTTATGAGAGTGAACTGAGTCATTTTTATGTTTTACTTCCTTTACAACTTTTACTTCACCATCAAAAAGAGTACCTAAATCTTCAAAAGAGTATCTTCTATCTTTACCAAAATGAAAATCATAACCAACTACTATCTTCTCTAGTTTAGGAAAGTTACTATGTAAAAGTTTCATAAAACCTTCCCCATCAAGGTGGCGGATATCTTCTAATTTGAGATAGACTATAGGGTTTGAGGAGAACTTTTCTCGCTCTCTTGCAGGTGTTAAGTTTGCATAGCCCGTTTCTATAACGACTATAGTACCATTTTTTCCTAGCTCAGCGAAAAGTGCCTGATGCCCTATATGCATCCCATCAAATCCACCTATCGCTATAGATTTTGTGTTTGTCATTGCTCTAACCTACTTGAAAAATATTATTTTTTTGAGTCACTGAGAACTCCTGTCCGTAACTTAAACGCTGTTGGATACCACCACGAGCTGAGAGGTCAACTACTACACCAAGGTCTTTTGAGTCGATGGCGTTTAATATAGTTGTATATATCTCATGGGCAATATCTTCTGCATTAAGTGTTTGAGAGCGTAGCGAAGTGATATAGCATTTAAAACTCAACATATCAAAACTCTCACCAAGAGACTCAAACTTTACATAGAGACTACCACGGTAAGGCTGTCCACTTTTTGCTAAAAAAAGAAGCTCGTTTGAGCTAAACTCAACTCGTGTATTTTTTTGGATAGTTATCTTCTCTAGTCTCATTAGCCAACTCTCACTGGATTTAGATTTGCATTTATAAAACGATGTTTTTCTATCTCTTGGTACTTCTCTTCTGCATTTGAGTAGAAAAAACGAGGGTGGATGCTGATGTTTCCACGGGGATAAAAAAGTCCTGTTATCTCTAAGTACTTTGGCTCCATAAGTGCAACTAAATCTTTACCAATTTTATTTACCACATCTTCATGAAACTCGCCATTGTTTATAAAAGAGAAAAGATAGAGCTTCAAAGACTTACTCTCCACCATCTTCACATCTGGAATATAGTTGATGATAAGAGTTCCAAAGTCTGGTTGGTTGGTGATGGGACAAAGAGAGGTAAACTCATCTGCGTTTAGCGTAACCCAGTAGTCATTACCCTTGTGAGCATTCTCAAAAGTCTCCAAAAGTGTAGCATCATATTCGTACTTATACTCAGTAGTTCCTGAACCTAGTTTGGATAACTCCTCTTCTCTTTTCATACTCTTTCACCACCTTTATTATTTATGACATTATAGCAAGATAATCTATAGGATTCTTTTATACTAAGTATAAAAGAAAATCAAGGAAAATTCTTGTATACTCAATACCTTAGCCAAATATCAATCCTCAAGCAGCCATCTCCTGATGATGAATAGCCCCAATAGAGGTAATATTAGAATATATCC
>JALUKS010000226.1 GCA_027056465.1 Sulfurimonas sp. | reverse complement strand
GTTATCGTGATGGATAGACTCAAAAAGCCACCAGCTAGTAGAGGAAGTATCATCTACGAATATGATGGCATTGCACTAAGTGGCGTTTATCTACGAACAAAAAATAGATCGGCGTTAGACCCTGCCTATGAGAATGCGCTGAGCAAAGAGGAACTCCTCGTAAGAGAAGACAACTTAAATGCACTCTATGTGGCGTTTACAAGAGCGAGGGATCATCTCATCATCGTGAAGAAGTCTGAAAAATCCTCGTTTGATATAGTCGATTTGGAGTCTAGTCGGTTTGGTTCTCTTGTGGTGCAAGAGGTAGAGCAGAAGCCACTTAAAGAGTTTGAAAAGTTGGTGTTTCAGGAGTTCTACTACGGAACACAGAGCGATATTTTAGCCCTAGAGAGTGAGAAAGAGGGCGACCTCAATGCGATAAACTTCGGTATCGCTATGCACTATATGCTAGAGATGATGCCTGCGTTTGATAGAGAGAGTATAGAGAGTGCAAAGAGTATGCTACTTAATAATTTTGGCTTCACTTTAGAAGCACAAGAGATAGAAGATATTTCTCATCGTGTGGCAATGTTTGTGGACTCCCCCGAGGTGCAAAAACTCACAAATGGCATCTGTTATAGAGAAAAAGCACTCCGTTATAAAAACAATCTTCGTTATGTTGATCTGCTTGTGGCATATAAAGATGGGTCATACTGTGTTATAGATTATAAAAGTTCTATCGCATTTAGCGAGGAGCATCAGAAGCAGGTTCGCTACTATGTCAAAGCCATCAGCGAGATAACACAGCAGAGAGTGCAAGGATATATCTGTTATCTTTTAGAGGATAAAGTAGAATTGGTTAAGGTGTAGAGGTCATTATCGAATAAATGGATTGGATGATTTTATATCAAGTTCTAGTAAGTCCATTTGGTAGCTTCTTGTCTAAAGATAGAGCAAAACTAGCAGACATACGATTCCCAATCCTTATAAAATTAGGGTTTTCCTTTAGGAGATATTGAGCATAAAATGATGCTGAAACTGGGGCATTTTTAGATAATTTACATAAAAAGAGCTTGAAATAAAATGCAAAAAGTTCCGACCTATAGTTAACTTTATTTAACTATAATATATTTAAAAAAGATCAAAGGTATATTATGAAAAAAAGTATCATTGCAGTAGTAGTTTTCCTCCTGCTAGTAGCACTACTCCCAATTATTGGCAATAGATTTATGAAGCAGACAATAAATAATAGAATTACAGAACTTAAAACAGTTGGTTTAGAAATAAAAAAAGATGCAACAGACTCTTCATATCTTGCAACTTCTCGTCATATAGAGTTTATTCTCAAAAATCCTCAAAAATTTATAGCATACTTGAATATATCTGCACATAAACAATCCCCTGCATATATAAACGCGATGCTACATGGTGTCGTTCTTGGTGTAGACATAAAGTACTCTAACTTACCATTTGTAAAAGCATTAGAAGTTGAGATTTCTCCTTTAACTTTTTCAGATGGTATAAGAGACTCTTTAAAGCAAAAAGATAAAGATTTTTTAAGATATTTGCAGAAATTTCTTCAATCAAAAGGTATTGTTTACCATATCAACTACAATATTATAGATAAAAAATTTAATGGTTATATGAAAGATATTCAGCAAAAGTACACATTTAAAGATGGGACAAAGATAGATATTGAACTCTCTAAGGCAAATTTTAATGGAGAGGGAATTGTTGTAGCACCTAAGATGATGGATACAAAGATAAAAGTATTTCATCTAAATATAGTACAAAAAGCAGAGACATTTGCTATGGCTGTAGAAAAATTTTCCTCTTCAATGCACTTTGATGCAAAGAGTACCTATCTAAGTAGTGCTAGAGTAGATAAGATAAATATGAGAGTGAGTGGAAGTAGAAACGATACAGATATAGATGTAAAAAAGTTAAATTTTCATGCCTCTGCAATTGCTAAAGGTAAAAATACTCAGCTCAATGCAAGAGCTTCATTTGAACAGGTAAATATTATTTCAAATAATCTTAACATTATGCTCAAAAAATTTGGTTTCAATATGCTAGCAAATGAGATGGATAAAGAGAGCTATATGAAACTTATAGAGCTTTTAGTGGAAGCAAAAAAAGGGTACACACCACAAATAAATAGAGAGATACATGAGAGAGTTGTAACACTTTTTTCTAAAGGATTTGTAGTAAAAATAGAGAAACTTGGGGTTGAAAATATAATACTCAATGGTAAAACTGAGCTTCATGGCTTTGATTTTAAGTCAAAGTTTAAGTTTCTAGCAGATAAGGATTTAGTACAGAAAATTAAACTCTCTCCTCTGATGGCAGCACCTGATTTAGAGGTGAATGCAACTCTTCAAGTAGCAGTGGCACTCTATGAATATTTGAGTACAAAATCTCCTATGCTTGAAAGGGTAAAAGAGTATGCTAAAGAGAAGAATGGCTCTTATATATTTGAGATGAAAGTTAAAGATACTAAAGCCACAGTGAATGGGAAAGCACTGTACTAAAGCATGAAACTCCTTCTCCTACTCTTCTTATCTTGGAGCCTTCAGGCTTCAACACTACAACTAGCCACCTCTAGTAATCCCGCACGACTCAACCCAATTCTCGCTACAGACTCAAGCTCTGCAGAGATAACTGGCTATCTATTTAATGGACTTGTAAAATACGATAAAGATGCAAAAGAGATTATAGGAGATTTAGCAGAGAAGTTTTACTTCACCGATGATAAAACACTTATCTTTAAACTGAGAAAAAATGTAAAGTGGCATGATGGTGCAGCGTTTAGTGCTAAAGATGTACTCTTTACCTATAAAACGCTTATCTCAGACAAGATAGCTTCACCCTATAGTGCAGGTTTTCGATTTGTAAAGAGTGTAGAAATTGTAGATAAATATACTATCAAAGTGACTTATAAGAAAGCCTACTTTAAAGCACTTGAAACATGGATGATAGGCATACTCCCAGAGCATATACTCAAAAATGAAAAAAATCTTATGAGCTCAAAGTTTAATACCCACCCTATAGGAACAGGAGCTTACAAACTAGAACAATTTGAGTATTCAAAAGATATTGTGCTTGGTGCTTTTGATGATTACTTCGAGGGAAGACCTAAAATAGATAAGATAAGTTTCCATGTGATAGCAGACCCTGTGACTCGCTTTTTGATGCTCAAATCTTCTAAGCTTGACATCGGGAGTGTGGAGCCTATGGCTTATGAACGCCAACTTACACCACAATTTTTTAAGAAGTTTACAACTTACGAGAAGATAAGTTTCTCCTATACTTACTTAGGGTTTAATCTCCGACTGAAGAAGTTTCAAAATCCTGATGTGCGTCGTGCATTGTCTCTAGCAGTAGATAGACAAGAGCTAGTCGATATACTCTTTTTTAAACATGCCAAAGTATGCACTGGTCCTTTCTTACCAGGAAGTGCCGCGTTTAATGCTGAGGTAAAAGCGCCAACTCAAAACATAGCCGAAGCAAAAAGATTACTAAAAAAAGCGGGTTATGATAAAAATCATCCTTTTAGTTTTGAGATAGTTACTTCAAATGCAAGTTCTATCCGCCCCTATGCCGCAGAAATCCTCCAACATCAACTTAAAAAGGCAGGTGTTATCGTTACCCTAAGAGTGATGGAGTGGCAAGCTTTTTTAAATATGGTCGTCTTTCCTTATAAATTTGATGCAGTTCTCTTGGGTTGGGGACTCTCTCCTACACCAGACCCTTATCTTTTTTGGGATAAAAAGAGCGATAAAAAGGGTGGTTTTAATCTAGTAGGTTATAACAACCCGAAAGTAAATAAAATGATAGAAGAGTCACAAAGTATGATAGATAGAGAGAAGTTAGCGAAAAATTGGCAAGAGATGTTTAAGCTCATCACTGATGATAATCCTTATCTTTTTCTCTACATACCAAACTCAATTACAGCAGTAAATAAAAAGATAAAGAACATAAAGCCAGCCCTCGGGGGTATTTGGCATAATTATATTGAATGGGAGAAATAACAATGATAATATTATTTGATTTAGATGGTACACTGATAGACTCAACAGAAGCGATACTTGAGAGTTTTCATAACTCTTTTGACGTGTATAAAACTGCACATCCAAGTGATGAGGAGATAAAAGCACTTATAGGGCATCCTCTTGATGTAATGTATAGAGAACTGGGTATAGATGAAGAGATGGTGTGGGAGTATGTCAATACCTATAAAGAGCATTATCGAGTTATATCTACACAAAAGACAAAGCTTTTAGAAAATGCATTCGAGGCAGTTACACTTGCGAGTGAAATAGCAAAAATCGGTATTGTCACTACAAAAACTGGAAAATATTCTCAGGTACTTATGGAACACTTTGGTATGATGGATAAGTTTGAAGTGCTTATAGGTCGTGAAGATGTAGAAAATCCTAAGCCAAATGCAGAGCCAATTCTGAAAGCTTTAGAGAGTTTTGATACAAAAGATGAAGAGATATGGATGGTAGGCGATACGGAGATGGATTTACTAAGTGCGCAAAATGCAGGAGTTAATTCCTTAGGTGTCCTTTGTGGATATGGAACTCAAAAAAGTTTAAATAAATATACAAAATTGCTTTTTAGAGACACATTAGAGGCTATGAACTATCTAAAAAGTAGAAAATAATCACACAATGCACTTCTCTGCTTGTCTATATTCTCTTTTCAAGCTAGCTTTAAGTCTCTCTTGCCTAAAATACATGAAACAGAATTGATAGATAAAATATTTCTTGAAAAAACTTAAGGAGAATATATGCTAGAAATTAGATGGCATAGTCGTGCTGGTCAAGGGGCTGTAACTGGAGCTAAAGGTTTAGCGGATGTTATTTCGACAACTGGGAAGCATGTACAAGCATTTGCATTTTACGGATCTGCTAAACGTGGAGCTGCGATGACAGCATATAATCGTGTTGATGATGCGGTTATAATGAATCATGAAAAATATATGGAACCAGATTATGTTTTTGTAATCGATCCAGCATTAGTATATACTTCTGATGTTACGATAAATGGTAAAGAGAATACAAAGTACATCATTACAACTCATATGAATAAAGAAGAGCTTATAGCTTCTCAACCAAAACTTGAGGGTAAAGAGGTTTATACTGTAGATTGTATTAAAATTGCTCAAGAGACTATTGGTCGTGCTATTCCAAACACACCGATGCTTGGAGCATTTATGAAAATATCTGAGATGTACGATATCGAGTTTTTCAAAGAAAACATGAAAAGAATTCTTGCAAAACTACCACAAAAAATTGTTGATGCAAATATGTTGGCTATCCAACGTGCATACGACGAAGTGAAATAAGGAGCTATTGATGGCAAATACAGGTTGGGACGAATTTGAAATCGGAGCAATGCTTCGTACATTTGAGGGTGAAGCAGGCGATGTTGTTAATACTCTTCAAGAAGACCGTAAATATACAGAAAATAGCTCATTTAGTGCAAGTGTAGCTGACTGGAGAATCGCGAAACCAATTTTCGCAAAAGATTATTGTATTGATTGTCAGTTTTGTTGGGTATATTGTCCTGATATCTCTATAATCTCTCGTGATAAGAAGATGATTGGTATAGATATGGATCACTGTAAAGGGTGTGGAATTTGTGTTGAGGTTTGTCCTACAAATCCAAAATCACTTTTAATGTTCCCAGAATTAGCAGATGAAGAGACAGAAATAGCTAACTGGCCTGCTAAAGAAACAAAGGAGAAATAGATGGCATTTGATAAAATGGAATTAAGAGATATAGAAGTTTGGGATGGTAACTTCGCAGCTGCACAAGCACTAAGACAGTGTCAAGTAGATGTTGTTTCTGCTTACCCAATTACACCATCAACTCCTATTGTTGAGGGTTATGCAAAGTTTAAGTCTGATAATTATGTTGAGGGCGAATATGTTTCTGTTGAGTCAGAACATGCTGCAATGAGTGGATGTATCGGTGCATCTGCTGCTGGTGGACGTGTTGCAACTGCAACATCTAGCCAAGGTTTAGCACTTATGGCTGAGACACTCTACCAAGCATCTGGTATGCGTTTACCAATTGTTTTAAACATTGTAAACCGTGCACTCGCAGCACCACTTAATGTAAATGGTGACCACTCAGATATGTATATGGTACGTGATAGTGGTTGGATTCAGTTTGATGCATTTTCTCCTCAAGAGGCTTATGACTTAAACTTTATCGCTTTTAAAGTTGCAGAAGATCATGAAGTAAGAACTCCAGCAGTTGTAAATCAAGATGGTTTTATGACAAGTCATACTGCACAAGGTGTGCATACTATGGATGATGATACTGC
>JALUKS010000225.1 GCA_027056465.1 Sulfurimonas sp. | reverse complement strand
CAACAACCCCGCAACAACAAACCAAAACCTAAAAACAACAATCGCAACAATAGTTCAAAAAGATCACACCAACCAGCAAAAGGTTCAAGTGTTGAGGAATTAAGAACAAAGAGCATCGAAGAGCTTATCAATATCGCTACAGAGCTGAAGATAGAACATCCTCAAGAGCTTAAACGCCAAGATGTTATCTTTGAGATACTTAAAGCACAGACTGAACAGGGTGGATTTATCCTCTTTAGTGGTATCTTAGAAGTGATGCAAGATGGTTACGGGTTTATCCGTTCTATCGACAAGTCATTTAACGAGTCTATCAATGATGCTTATGTTTCAAACACACAGATAAAACGTTTTGCCCTAAGAAATGGTGACGTTGTAACTGGTCAAGTTCGCCCTCCAAAAGATCAAGAGCGCTACTATGCCCTCATCAAGATAGAGGCTGTAAATGGTCTTCCTCCTGAAGAGTCTAAAAAGCGCCCACTCTTTGAAAACCTTGTACCTCTCTACCCTGAAGAACGTATCAACTTAGAGTACCGTGAAAAAGGGCTAACAGGTCGTATGCTCGACCTATTCTCTCCTATAGGAAAAGGACAACGTGGTCTTATCGTTGCACCTCCGCGTTCAGGTAAAACAGAACTTCTTAAAGAGATAGCACACGGTATCACTGCTAACCATGCAGAGATTGACCTTTTAGTTTTACTTGTTGATGAGCGTCCTGAGGAAGTTACAGATATGGAACGCAGTGTCAAAGGTGAAGTTTACTCTTCTACTTTTGATATGCCAGCAAAGAACCATGTAAAAGTGGCTGAGATGGTTATAGAAAAAGCGAAACGCCGTGTTGAAATGGGTCGTGATGTAGTTATACTTCTTGACTCTATCACAAGACTGGCACGTGCTTACAACACAGTAACGCCATCAAGTGGAAAAGTTCTCTCTGGTGGTGTCGATGCAAATGCACTACACAAACCAAAACGCTTCTTTGGAGCTGCACGTAACATTGAGGGTGGTGGAAGTCTCACTATCATCGCAACTGCTCTTGTAGATACTGGAAGCCGTATGGATGAAGTAATCTTTGAAGAGTTCAAAGGTACTGGAAATATGGAGGTCGTCCTCGATAGAAAAATCGCCGACAGACGCATCTACCCAGCCATCGACATCCTTAAATCAGGTACTCGTAAAGATGATTTACTTATCGCTAAAGCTGATTTACAAAAAGTATTTATCCTACGTCAAATGATTCACAAGCAAGACAACGAAGTAGAAGCTCTTAAGTTTGTTTATACAACGATGGGCAAAAAAGCAACAAATCAAGAGTTCCTTGATAGTATGAATACGGATAAGTAACGAAATGAGACTTAAAATTCAAAACATCGGTATGATTTCAAATGCTGATATTTTACTCGATGGACTAACTGTTATCGCTGGTGAAAACGATACAGGAAAAAGTACTGTGGGTAAAATTTTATTTTGTCTTATTAAGTCTGTTAGTCGGTACCAAGAGGATTTCTCCGAATCTAAAGAGCAAAAGATAGAAGATATACTTGATAAACTTTACTTTCATATAAGGCGAACAGTACAGATAAAAGATAAAGAAGATTTAAATAGGCTTCGTAGCTTCTTTTCTTTAGATAATTATTTTTATATATTAGAAAAGTTAGATACAAATGATTACATAAATAATTTAAAATCATATATTCAAGAACTTAATATAGAAGAAGAAAATCGAAAAATTTATTATAAGTTAATAGATGATATTGCTACTATTTTTATAGAACCTGAGGATGAAAACAGATATATACAAAGTGCTCTTAATAAAGTTTTTCGTTCTGAATTTGATTCTAATATCATAAAAAATAGTTGTGATGCTGGAAAGATAGAACTCTATGAGAATAAATTACAGCTTTTAGATCTTACTATTGATAGTAACAATAAAATAACACTTCAGCCAAATTGTCAGCCGCTTTATTTTAATGATGTGACTTTTATAGAAACACCCCTTATACTAAACAATCACGATTTACTTGTTCGAGCGACAACAGGTCTTAATGCCACTAAATCAACTTCAAGAAGATTAGGAATACCCTATGTAACACTTCACACAAAAGATTTATTTGACAAACTCAAAGAACCAAACTATACATTCTCATTTTTTGAAGAAGAAAAAAAAGATGAGCTGAGTGAGCAAATTTCTTTACTTATAAATGGAGAGATTATTTATGATAGTGATGAAAATGATTTTAAGTATATAAAAAATGAAAAAAAACTACCCATTAAAAATACTGCCACAGGTATAAAAGCATTTGGTATTCTCGAAATACTTGCAGAGAGTGACTTTATAAATGAAAAATCTTTTCTTATTTTGGATGAACCTGAAATTCATTTGCACCCTAAATGGCAACTTGAATATGCTAAACTTATTTCTCTTCTTGTAAGTCAAGATATTCCTGTTTTAGTTACATCACATAGCCCATATATGATAGAAGCTCTTCAAAAATATACAAAAAAATCAGAAGAAAATGTAAATTTCTATTTAACCGATAACAGTAATATTGAAAAAGTTGATAATGATAATTCAGAAACTCTTTCTTCTATATTTTCAAAACTCTCTGAGCCTTTTGAAGAGTTTGAAAAATTAGAAGAAGAAAATTTTTAGAAATGGCAGATTTGCAACAACTTTTTAAAAAATATGGACAATACAGTTCAACATTTAAAGAGACTTCTTATGATGATAAAAAGAATATTTTTCTTTGTACTGATACTACTCAAGATGTCCTTAATTTTGACATTATGATAAAAGATAAATACAAAGGAATAAGAGAAAGACCTAAATCTTTTGATGCACTTTATAAAATGGATAACACTCTTTATCTAGTAGAATTTAAAAATCAATTACCTTCACAAATAAACAGAGACAAAATATCTATTCAAAGAAAGCTTGTAGAGGGAAAAAAAGAGTTGGATATGTTTTTAGCTATCTGCAACATACAAAAAAATGATTATAAATTTAAATTTTGTGTAGTTTATAAAAATTTTAGAAAACCTTATGATGGATACAAAAGAGGTATTGCTAAACATATAATTGAATTTGGATTAAAAAAGCATAGTAACTTAGTAAATGGAATTAAAACAGATTCTGTTTTAATATTCACTCAACTCTTAAGTAAAAATCTAATTCCAATTACTCTAAATTGTGAGAACAATTAAATGAAAGTAGGTGTTTTTGACTCAGGTATCGGTGGATTAACTGTTGTTAAGTCACTCTTAGAACACCAACTCTTTGAGGAGATTATCTACTTTGGGGATACTGCTCGCGTTCCTTATGGGAGTAAAGATAAAAATACCATTATCCGTTATGCTATCGAAGCTGTAGAGTTTTTCAAAAACTTTGAACTCGATATGATTATAGTTGCTTGTAATACGGTAAGTGCTTATGCTCTTGATGAGATGAATGAGAGTGCTGATTGTCCTGTTATTGGGGTGGTTGAGGCTGGCATTCTTGCTACTGCGAACTCTCTTCAAGAGAGGGATGCAAATATCCTTATCATCGGTACAAACGCGACTATCAACTCACAAGCTTATGAAGATGGACTCCGACTCAAAAACTTCTCAAATCTTCATGCAAAAGCCACCCCTCTTTTAGTGCCTTTAGTAGAGGAGGAGATATTTTCAGGTGAGATAATAAACGCTACTTTTAAGCACTATTTTTCTAAGCTAGAGCGACCTCAAGCCCTTATCTTAGGCTGTACACACTTTCCTCTTTTAACCAAAGAACTCCAAAAGTATTTTACTCAAGAGACGCAACTTATACACTCTGGGGATGCGATTGTCGAGTATCTACAAAATAGATTTGCATTTGAAAAAAAGTATAAAAATCCAAAAATGAAGTTCTTTGCCTCTGAAAATCCAGAAGCACTACGAACTATCGCAAGGAAGTGGCTCAATGTCTAAACGTATCTCTATCTTTGGTTATGGTGTTACAACGAAACCACTCGCCAAACATATAAAAAATGCAGTCTTTTATGATGACAGATGTAAAGAGCCTTATGGTGGTGTCGATGGCTCTTTTGTGAGACCAGCTAGTGAGTTTGACCCTGACTTTTCAGATCTTGAGATAACAAGCCCTGGCATTCCTCCCTCAAACCCACTTATACAAAGAGCGAAACATCTCATAAGTGAGTATGATTATTTCAAAGATGTGATGAATTTGAAGATTTGGATTAGTGGCACAAATGGCAAGACAACCACGACACAGATGTTACAACATCTCCTTGAAGACAAAGGAAGTCTCGCAGGTGGCAACATCGGAACAGCTCTTGCAGAGTTGAATCAGAAGAGTCCTATTTGGATTTTGGAGACGAGTAGTTTTACTATGCACTACACAAACCAAGCCAAACCAAATATCTATCTTCTTCTGCCTCTCTCCCCTGACCATATCAGTTGGCATGGAAGCCAAGAGGCTTACATAGCTGACAAACTTAAACCCCTTGGGATGATGAGAAGCACCGACAAGGCTATCATCCCTGCCATCTTTAAAGATGTGGCGACAAAAGCAGAACTTATCACCTACAAAGATGAAGCTGATTTAGCTGAAATATTTGGTATAAATAGAGAGAGAGTTGCATTTAATGGAGCATTTTTAATGGATGCTCTTCTTGCTATGGCTGTCGATAAGTTACTCTTTGGTAGAGTCGATTATGCAAAAATGAACTCCTTTGTGCTTGACCCACACCGACAAGAGGAGCTAAAAGACTCCAAATCTCGCCTCTGGGTAAATGACACAAAAGCGACAAATATAGACGCAACTCTCGCTGCACTCAAACGCTATGAAAACTCCTATATTCACCTTATTTTAGGTGGCGATGACAAGGGTGTTGATCTGCATGAACTTTTTGAGTACCTCAAAGAGAAACGACTCACTATCTATGCTATCGGTTCAAATAGAGAGCGACTTATCAAACTCTCACGAGAGTATGGCATAGAGTATGTTTCATGTAAAAATCTAGTTACTGCCATCACTGAAATCTCCATAGTGCTACAAAAAGAGGAGATAGCCCTCCTCTCTCCTGCTGCCTCTTCACTCGATGAGTTTAGCTCCTATGCCGAGCGTGGCGATATTTTTAAAAAATTTGTGAGAAAAATCTAATGCAAGAAATCGACCTCAAAGTAAAACCTCATTTTACAGATAGCTACAGAGATGGCTACCCTCTTATCTCAAAAGAGAGTTTAGAGAACTTCTCAAAACTTACACAAGAGGGTCTCATCATCAATCTTTTTGATGCAAAAAATCGCTTTCTCGCCAAGGGCTACCACGGCATACAGAACAAAGGTTTTGGCTGGGTACTAAGCTATAAAAAAGATGAGGCTATTGATGTTGCATTTTTCAAAAAGAGGATAGCAAACGCGATAGAGCATAGAAAAAAGTATATCCAAGATAGTGAGACTACGGCGTTTAGACTCTTCAACGGCGAAGGCGATGGTGTGGGTGGTCTCACGATAGACTTCTTTGATGGTTACTATCTTCTGACATGGTATAGCATCGGCGTTTATGAGCTAAAACCTCTTATCTTAGAGGCTCTCAAAGAGTCCGTGGAGTACAAGGGTATCTATCAAAAGAGACGTTTTGATGGCAAGGGGAACTATATTGATGATGCAGATGATTTTATCACAGGAGAGAGAGCTTCTGAGTCTATCATTGTCAAAGAGAATGGTGTCAACTTTGCTATTCATTTAGATGATGGTGCTATGGTGGGTATCTTTTTAGACCAAAAAGAGGTGCGAAAAACCATACGAGACAGGTATGCCAAAGGAAAAACTCTCCTCAATACTTTCTCCTATACGGGTGCTTTTTCGGTTTATGGTGCGCTCGGTGGTGCTACTAAAACCACCAGTGTAGATTTAGCAAAACGCAGCCTACCAAAGACAAAAGAGCAGTTTGAAGTAAACAACATCAATCCTCAAACGCAAGAGATTATCGTAGAGGATGTCTTTAACTACTTCAAGTATGCCGTGCGTAAAAAGTTACTTTTTGATATGGTAGTCTTAGACCCACCAAGTTTTGCACGAAGTAAAAAGCATACCTTTGCAGCATCCAAAGATTATGTAAATCTTCTTAAAGAAGCGATAGAGATAACTTCAAAAAATGGTGTTATAGTCGCCTCTACAAACGCAGCAAGTTTCTCTATGATGACCTTTAGGGACTTTATATCTCGTGCATTTAAAGAGCTAAAAGGCAAGTACAAGGTAGAAGAGAGTTTCTCTCTACCTAGTGACTTTAGAGTAGATAAAAAGTTCCCTGAGGGGAACTACCTCAAGGTCGTTTTCATCCGAAAACTCAAGTAGCTCCTACTTTTAA
>JALUKS010000224.1 GCA_027056465.1 Sulfurimonas sp. | reverse complement strand
AAAATCGTGATGCGATTACTTCTGAACAAGCAGGTACTACACGCGATGTAAAACGCCGCCATGTTATCATCAATGAAAAAGAGGCACTGCTTCTTGATACTGGTGGACTAGACAAGGGGTGTGAACTTTTTGACAAGATAAAAGAGATGTCACTCAAAGCAGCTTATGCTGCTGACATCATTCTCTATATGGTTGATGGAAAGAGTATTCCTGAAGATGAAGATAAGAAGTTTTTTTATGAACTTCAAGCTATGGGTAAAGAGATGGCTCTCGTTGTCAATAAGATAGACAATGACAAGATGAAAGAGAGACTTTGGGACTTTTATGAGTTTGGTACAGGTGATATTTTCGGTATCTCTGTCTCTCATAACCGTAATACTGTAGAACTTTTAGAGTGGGTAGCAGATAAAATTCCCGAAGAGGATAGAATCAAAGAGGAAGAAGAGACTGTTAGAGTCGTAGAAGAAGAGCCTGAAGAAATGGATGATGATGATTTCTTTACTGCCAGAGATGAAGAGGATGATGGGTTTACCTACTGGGATGAGGATGAGATGGATGGTCTCATTACTGATGACTCTATCTTTGGGAACAATGACCGTATCAAAGAGTATGATGAAGATGATGTTGATCACATTAAAATAGCTATTATTGGGCGAACTAATGTTGGTAAATCTTCACTTTTAAATGCACTTCTTGGTGAAGAACGCTCTGTTGTAAGTAGTGTTGCTGGAACGACTATTGACCCTATTGATGAGACTGTGCAGTATAAAGATAAACAGATTACCTTTGTCGATACCGCAGGTTTAAGACGTCGTGGAAAGATTTTAGGGATTGAGAAGTATGCGCTTATGCGTACTACGGAGATGCTTGAAAATGCCAACATGGCGTTGGTAGTTTTAGATGCGAGTGAGCCATTTTTGGATCTTGATGAGAAGATTGCGGGGCTTGTAGATAGTAACCGTCTCTCATGTATCATTATTCTCAACAAATGGGATATTTCTAAACGCGAAAATCATGATAAAATCATCCGAGAGGTTCGTGAGAGATTTAAGTTTCTCGCTTATGCACCTATACTTACACTCTCTGCACAAACACACCAACGTGTTGATAAACTTCATGATATGATTTTAGAGATTAACGAAAACTACTCTCAGAGAATCTCTACAAGTAAGGTCAATGAAGTGATAGAAAAAGCATTAAGACGCCATACACTTCCAAGTGTAAGTGGGCAAGTTATCCGTATCTACTATGCGACACAGTATGAAACGCGACCACCAAAAATAGCTATCATCATGAACAAGCCTAGTGGGCTTCACTTCACATATAGACGCTATCTTACAAACAAAATGCGTGAAGCTTTTAACTTTACAGGAACACCTCTACTCTTTAAAGCGAAGAAAAAAGGAGAGAAGTAGTGGCACTAGCACTTACTTTTATCATAGGTGGTGCATCTCTTAGCGCCCTTAGTTTCTACTTCTACAAAAAAATGCGCAGTGATGAAAAAGCTAAAAAGGCTTAATCACTACCATCGCCACGATAAGTAGCATAAGGAGTGTTGGCACTTCATTATAGACTCTAAAATACTTACCACTCTTCTCACAGCTATCAGACTCTAACTGCTTTCTAAAGTGTTCCATAGAGAAGAAGTAAGCCACTAAAAGTGCCACAAAAAAGAGCTTCGCATAGAGCCAATCATTTCCAGCAAATCCTATCACATAGAGTAGATAAGAACCACTCAGTAGTGTTGCCCACATAGCAGGTACACCTATATACTTAAAGAGTTTATACTCTTGAATCTTCACAACTTCTACAAAACCCTCATTTTCTTTATGCTCTGTA
>JALUKS010000223.1 GCA_027056465.1 Sulfurimonas sp. | reverse complement strand
TAAATGCAACATCTTCTTTTTCCAACTCTTTAGCTAAAATCACTTCAATATTTTCACCCTTGAAATCACTTATAAAAAGAAAAGGCTCTCTTCTTTTTCCTAGAGAGTTCAAAAGTGCAATAGACATTTACTAAGCGATTAGTTTTTTCAAAATTGCCATGCGAATATTGACACCGTTTGTTACTTGTTCTAACACCTTACAGCGTTTATCGTCAAGGAGAGCATCTGTTATATCGATATTTCTATGTACTGGACCAGGGTGAAGAAGGATAATGTCTCTATCCCCAATAAGTTCTTCAGTGATACAAAAATCACTAGCATAATCTTTAAGCGAGGCATAACTTTGTGAGGAGTGGCGTTCTGTCTGTGTTCTCAAACTCATAATAGCATCGACTTCATCTACAATCTCTGCTAAAAAGTGTGTAGTACGAAGTTTTGTCTTTGGTAAAAAGTGAGGTGGTGCAACTAAAATCACCTCCATACCAAAACGCGAGAGTAATTCTATGTTTGAGTTAGCTACACGCGAGTTCTTAATATCACCAACTATAGCAATTTTTTTACCTGTTAAGTCTCCAAAATGCTCTCTCAAAGTATAGAGATCAAGAAGTGCTTGTGAGGGGTGAGCATGAGCACCATCACCTGCATTAAGAATACTCGCTTTTGTATAGTTTGCTAGTATCTGTGGCACACCAGAATTTTGATGGCGAACGATGATGGCGTTTGGTCCCATCGCATCTAGATTCATTGCAGTATCGACAAGAGTCTCCCCTTTTTTTGTAGAGCTTTTTGTCACATCAAGATGAACTATCTCTGCACCTAAACGCTTCGCAGCTATCTCAAAACTACTTTTTGTACGAGTAGAGTTCTCAAAAAAAAGTGTAATAATAATCTTCTCTTTTAGTAGAGGTTCAAAATGCCCATCACTAAAGTGCTTTGCATCTGCTAAAATCTCTTCTATCTCTTCTTTACTAAAATCATCAGTGCGAATTAAGTGTGCCATTGTTGTACCATCCTAAAATAATTTACAAATTATACAAGACATCGCAGATAGTGTCAATATCTTCGTGAAGTTTTAAGACTTCTATCTCATTATTTATGAAAAAAGGCTCACTATGTGTAGAAAAACTACTATCTTTTTCCCTACAATTAAAAACCATCATTGCATCAATATTTCTATTTTGTAAAACTTGTAAACTTAAAAGTGAATCATTAATACAACCTAAGGAGCAATGAGTAACAAGGAGAGCCTTAGCATTAAAGAAAGGAATTAAATCAATCATCATAAAGTTTGTATCTACTGGTACAAATAGCCCACCAGCACCTTCAATTATCAAAACATCACACAGCTCTTCTAACTTTGAAATAGCAAGATTGACTCTCTCAAAATCAAATGCCTTGCCTCTCGATGCAATGTAGGGTGCAGCTGGAAGTTCATACGAAATGGGAACAATATCTTCTACATTTAAGACAGTAAACAGAGAATTTAGTTTCTGTAGTTTTTCTAAAAGTAAATCCCCATCAGGATAGACATCATCTTTAACACCTGTTTCTACTAACTTAATAGCTCCAACACGAACTCCTTGTGCAGCATAATGTTCTAATAGCTTAATAGTTGTATATGTTTTACCAATATCTGTATTTGTAGCAGTTACAAAAATTCTTTTTACCAAGATAGCCTCTTTTACATAAGTATAACAAAGATATTTTAATAGAGCAATCCAAAATTAAAACCTGAAGTGCAATTTTTGAGTTGAAAAATCATATCTATTTTTACCTTAAGCCGCTATTTTTTGACCATAAAAAACTTCATTTGGTGTTCTCCAATTGAGAGATTTTCTTGGTCTA
>JALUKS010000222.1 GCA_027056465.1 Sulfurimonas sp. | reverse complement strand
GGTGATGCTATGCGTGAGGTAAAACAGTTTCTACCTCTCTTTGGCGTTATGGGCGGCTTTATGTTCTTTCAGTCTGCTATGAAGATGGCAGTTACCCTCTATCTCGCAGTATATCTCACACAAGAGGGTTTCTCTCTTTGGGTAGCAAGTAGTGCTTTGGCAGTTTTACAGTTTTTTGGTGTCATCGGTACATTTATTTCAGGTAATATTTCAGACAAGATAGGAAGACAAAAGACCCTTGTTATTATGTCAACTGGGTCAGCCTTAACTATGAGTGCTTTTCTCTTTAGTACAACTCCTTATACAATGTTCCCACTCTTGGCACTTCTTGGTATCTTTATGTTTGCAAATGGTCCTATTATGCTCTCGGTTATTCATGAGCTTGAGACAAAGATGCCTACATTTATCAACAGCGTTTATATGAGTATCAACTTCTCAGTAAGCTCTATCGTTGTCTTGGCTATGGGAGTGTTTGGTGATACTATAGGCTTACACCTCACCTACACAATCGCTGCGTTCTTGGCATACATTGCCATCGGTTTTGCATTAGTTCTTGATGCTACAATAGAAAAAGGAAAAACAAATGTTTAAAAAAATACTACCGTTAAATCTCATCATCTCCTTACGAATGTTCGGACTCTTTATAGTCCTACCGGTTCTCTCCGTTTATGCTTTAGATATGCCAAATTCTAGTCATACTATGGTTGGTATTATCATAGGTGGATATGCGATAACGCAGATGCTCTTTCAAGTTCCTTTTGGAACCATGAGCGACAAGATAGGGAGAAAAAAGACTATAATTTTTGGTCTTATTATCTTCGCTATCGGTTCTTTAGTCGCTGGTTTGGCGACTGATGTTTACACACTACTCATCGGACGATTACTTCAAGGTGCTGGTGCTATCGGTTCTGTTATCACGGCAACTATTAGTGATGTGGTTAAAGAAGAAGAACGCGGAAAAGCGATGGCTATAATGGGTGGAAGTATCGGTATGTCCTTTGCACTCTCTATGGTAGCAGGTCCTACTATCGCAACCTATTTTGGTGGCGTTCCTACACTCTTTTTTATCGTTACATTTTTAGCACTGCTCTCTATCTATGTTTTAGTGAAGTATGTACCAGATCCTCCAGTAATCAAGCATACTTATTTGGAGAATGACAAGTTTAAAATGTTTGAAAACAAAAACCTCATGAAGATGAATATAACAAATATGTTAGTAAAAGGTTTTATGACTTTCGCGTTTATGATTATTCCTATTGTCTTAATCAAAACTTATGGATGGAGTGAAAATGAACTCTATAAAATCTATCTCCCCTCTATGGTAGTAGGGATATTAGCGATGGGACCAGCAGCTATGATAGCAGAGAAGAAGGGAAAATTTAAACTTATTTTACTTCTTGGCGTTCTGTTCCTTGCTATCGCTTATCTTATTATCGGGCTTAGTCACACCTATATGGCGTTTGTGGCAGGTGTTATCATCTTTTTTATCGGTTTCAATCTTCAAGAGCCTATCTTGCAGTCTCTCGCTTCAAAGTATGCAAAAGTACACCAAAGAGGTCGTGTTCTTGGGATTTTCAATAGTTATGGCTACTTTGGAACATTTATCGGTGGTTTTATAGGTGGTATGCTTCTTGATGTAACGACTCTAAGTGTTATCTCTTATGGGATTATCGCGTTATGTATTCTCTGGGCATTGATGCTTTTTACTCTTGATAATCCTGCGAAAAATAAAATCGCTTATATCCATTTAGATGATACAGACCACACAAAACATCAAGAGTTACATCAGCTAGCGGGTGTTGTGGAGTGGTATATTAACGATAGTGAGCATGTAGTTATTGTCAAGTAT
>JALUKS010000221.1 GCA_027056465.1 Sulfurimonas sp. | reverse complement strand
GAATAGGCTGGAAGACAAGTCCTACTGCTGTTAAAAATGCCGTAAACTCTCCAACACTCATTTTGCCATCATAGACTTCATGACCACCCACGAAGATAACAGCTGCAAGACCAAAAGCACCGATAACCTCCATAAAAGGAGAGACAATTTCTCCAATATATACAGACTTCATATTTATCCTAAAAAACTGCCAATTCTCTTCACTAAAACGAGCCATCTCATACTTCTCTGTGGCGTTTGCTTTGATAACTTCTGAGTTGTTAAATACTTCTGTCAAACGAGTCATAACATCTGCATTTTTTGCTTGAGAACGGTGTGAATACTTTTTGAGTTTTTTCGCTACTAAAATCAAAGGGTAAATGATAAGAGGCATAATTACTAGAGAATAAAATGCTAAATGTGGGTTAAGATAGATAACATATCCCACAAGAGCAACTACAGTTAGGGCTTCACGAAAAAGTTCAGGCAACATATTTGAAACAAAGTACTGAATACGAGTAATATCATTTGTCACACGAGAGATAAGCTCACCACTACGATTTACATATAAAAATGCCATATCAAGAGAGATGATTTTTTCTAAAAGTATCTCACGAAAACGCGATACTATATGCTGTCCGATATAGCTCATATAAATAGACTGAACATAGCGTCCTATCGCTTTAAAAAAGTAAATACCTACTAATCCAATAGGGATGATATAGAGCATCGACTCCTCTTTAGAGATAAAGAGATCATCCATCAGAGGCTTCATGATATATGCCGTTGCAGCCGTAGCACTCACTGTGAGTATAATTCCAATCAGCACTAAAAAGTACTGAGATTTATACTCTTTTATGTAAGGTAGGTAGCGTTTAAAAATCTGTTTCAATTATGAATATTCCTATTTTGGATTATGTGATTTTATCAGATATTCAGTAACAGCCAAACTTGCCTTGTAATACTCTTCGCATTTTTTTTGGATTTTACTCTTGGCATGCCCTACTTTGAAGCCACCATCACTTGCCATCAAAACACCAGCATCATTAAATCCACAATGCAATGTTTTATCATTTAAAAGGTTTACTCCTATACTTGTGTAGTTACTCTCACTCAAGGTAAGATTATAAAGAGTAGGAAATATATCTTTATGCGAAGAAGCGACTTCTGTATTTATCGCTTTTTTTGGTTTGAGGTATGGAGGAAGATAGAGATAAAAAGGTATTTTTTTCGTTGTTGTGTAGTAGTTATCGTAGTGCATTATACCCTCAACTGTATTATTATCTGCGGTTATCGCTACTACTGTATTGTCCTTAAGTGGGGATGCTTTGAGCTTATCCAAGAACACCCCTGCCATATCTGCCTCATAAGCATAATCTTTGATACGTTTTTTTATAAGATCCATATTACCTACTAAATGTTTTTTCAACTTATCTGAAATAACTAGAGATTTGGATACATAATCTTTTGGAACAGTAAATGGTGGATGATTATTTGTCGTTAAGACATAAATAAATTGTGGTTTTTTAGAATTTTTTAGCTTATTAAGAATGTATTGATAGGTATAACCATCAAATATTCCATACTCCCCAGAGATCTCATCTGCGTTTCTACCCAATGCCTTTGCTATTTTTGCACGACCAACTGTCTGCTTGAAGCCTTGATGTAACATAAAGTTCCCGACATTTCTCCATGAGAGGTCTCCTGCATAGATAAATGTTGTATCATAACCTGCATTTTCATAAACCCTTGCACTTGCTTGTCTAAATTCTGTATTTAGGTATTTACTCTGAGCAAAAGAGGTTGATGCAGGTCGGGCAGTGATATTAAGAAGCACTGGTTCTAAAGAGATTATAGTTCCATTTGAAGCAGAGATGAAGTTTGTGAAAAGAGTGTCCTCTTTAAAGTTTTTCTCTACTGCTCCCATGATATTAAAACTTTTACTTTGGTATGTGAGCAGTGGTAGCCCAAAACTCTCTGCCATCACCACTACTACATTTGGTTTTTTCTCTGCAATAGCTTTATTGTAGGGAGTGGTTTTTTGCAGATTTGCTAGCAAGTCTGTTTTGTTAATCTCCTTACTTTGCATATAGACTTCAAAGGCTTTCTCAATTCTCCCTGCATACCCTACTTTTTTTATAAGATCATATTTTCCTGACTTGCTTTTTTTATACTCTTTAAAAGATCGTATCATCGCAAAGGAAGCATTAAGAGGGAGTCTATTTATAAAAGGGTCAGCACTTACATCTGGAATAGTTTTTGCCAAAGGAAAAACACCTAATGAGCCACGACCTAAACCTGCTACTATCACCACCAACAGAGAGAAAAAGAGAATCTGTTTCAGTGGTTTCCATGAGAGAAGAAAGCTTTTTTTAGTTTTGTAAATCGTAGCTATTATCTTATAAATAACAACAGCATAAAGAAGAGAAACTGCAAATACCGCTGCAAGATTATAGTTTTTGAGTGCTATTTCAAAAAGTGCCTTGGTGTCATCATCAACAATTCCAAAAATCATTAAAGTTGCATGTGTTCCAAAGAAAGAGTAATAGGCACTATCTGCAAAAATGAAAATAGAAACCAAAGAAACCATAAAAAGAAGATAATACTTTGTCAATTTTTCTATAGTTTTTGTTACTTTTTTGTTGTTTAAAAGTGTACCTATTATACTTAAAAGTAGGGGCAATATAGTGATATAAGCGACAATACTAAGATCTAAACGTGTCCCTATCCAAAAAGTTGCTACAAGATCACTCCAACTGTACTCTGCACTCGCACCATAAGTAAGAAGTAGATAGACTCTTGCTAAGCCCATGATAAGTAAAAAAAGTACCATAACTTTTACAAGTTTATAAAGTGACCCTACGATATATGAAAAATTTTCTTCTCTACTCATTTTCTACTTTCTTACATGATGTGATTTCTGGACGGCTAACACTCTTATCCCGCCCAATTAAAAGCACTCGTACATCCTTTTTTTTCACCAGCTTATAAAGCAGTGCATCATCATTAGGTATATGAAATAAGAAAACAGGTATTCCTTTGAGATTTTTTTGAGTTATATCATTATACTTTGCATCCCCAAGTTTACCATAAGGCATCGCAATTGCTGTGATATTATAAAAATAGTAGCCAATCTTATAAATATTTGAAGAGAGTGAAGCGATAATAGAACTCTTCGGTAGTGGTTGAAATGCAAAAAGTGTTTTATATCCCGCATCCGTATAATCATCTATATGCCAAGGAGTAGAACCCTCTAAATAGACTCTCTCTTTTACATTGTCTATCTTTGTAATGACATCTAAGCGTTTTATAGCTTTGTGAGCATCTGTGCTTGAGAGCCTATCTAAGTTTTTATAATCCAACCAGTAGTAGTGTCCTTTTGCAGTCGCTTTGAAAAGTTCCTCAAGAGTAAAGAGCTTGCCATCTTTGAGAGTATAGACGAAGTTACCATCTTTATCTTTACTCGGTCTATTATGCGAAATGATAAATCTATTCATCTTTACATCATAATAAAAATCCACCTCAATCCCGATATGCCCAGCAGCAAAAGCTCTTTGAAATGCTACAAGACTATTTTGCTCTGCCCATGTTTTATATATTCCTCGAGAGCACCACACCTTTTTGCAGTTGTTATATGTATTGTCCGTTACTCTTGTTTTCATATTTTTATCTATGTAAAATATCGCACTATTGTATGCAAGTGTTAAGAAAAGTATTATACTTATTATATATTTCATGATCAACCTTTAAAAAAATATTTTGTAATTATAGCCTTTTTTGGTGACTTTAATAGAATTTATGTAATAATAAAGGTTCTATTCATTTAAATCAATTGGTTAGGCTAAAATGCAAAAAATAAATTTTACAAAATATATTAGTTTCTTACTTATCGCTTATGCTTTTAGTTTTCCCGTATCTAAAGCACTAACAAACCTATTAGAAGTGCTTTTAGTTCTCCTTTGGCTTTTTGAAGGTAACTGGAAAGAGAAATACAATCTTTACAAAAGCAATCTTTTGAGTATCTCTATTATTTTACTTATTGGGTTTAGTCTACTTTCTATTTTATGGTATGGTAATATAGAAGTCTCTTTACGATATATAGCTAAGTACCATCACCTTATTATTATATTTATCTTCTATTCTTCTTTTGATAGGACTTATACAAAACATATTTTCTCTGCCTTTTTTCTTGCCATATTTGCAAGTGAGCTTATGTCCTATGGAATATTTTTTGAGCTTATTCACTATAAAAATATTTCACCTCATGATCCAACACCATTTATGAGTCATATGGCATATAGTAGTATCCTTGCTTTTACTGTGAGTGCCCTTCTTGTTAATGCATATTTTGAAAAAAACTTAAAATACAGACTAAGTTATCTCCTTTTTTCCCTCACGGCCACTATTAACTTATTTGTTAATGGAGGAAGAACTGGTCAGGTAATTTTTATTGTTCTTATTTTTATCATTGGCTTCAGTTTTATCAAATCTAAACTCAAAGCTGCTCTAGTAATAATACCTGTTTTAATGGTAATATTTCTCTTAGCATTTAATTATAGCCCGAATTTTAAAAATCGTTCAACACAACTCTACAATGGCTTTAATAACCTGATTGTAAAACATGACTATAACAATCAGGGTGCAATGAGAGTAGCTCTCTCTATCTTAGGAGTAGCTACTTATCTTGATACTCCAATATTAGGAACAGGCTTATCATACCATATGAAGAATGTAGAACAATATGCCAAAACAAATAACATTAACCTAAAAAATATACATCGTTTTGCAGATTATCATAGTACATTTATTACAATATCTGTTCAGTTAGGCATAATAGGCTTATTCATCTCTCTCATGATTATCTATGCCCTCTTCACTTTTAACATCAAGTCTAAGGAATACAAGCTCATTAGCTATCTATTTGCAACAACATTTGTTCTCTTTAGTTTTACACACAACACACTGCATACAATGAATCCAATGCTCTTTTTTGCATTATTTGCTGGTTTATTAAATCAGGAGCAGAAACAAAATAACTAATACTCCCAAGAAATATCTTCCTTCACAACCTTAGCAGGATTACCAACAGCTACTACATTCTCTTTTATAGAGTGTGTCAGGGTGCTATTGATGCCGAGAACACTGCCACTGCCAATGCTTATCCCTTTTAAGATAGTAACACTATCCCCACACCAACATCTTTTTCCTATACTAATATCTTTTGCACCATTAATGACTATACCATTTTGATAGATTGGATGTCCATCAGATGTCATAACTTTCACATTCCTTGAGAGCATTGACTCCTCACCAATAGTTAAACGAGTCGACTCTTTTGCAGAGAGATAAGAGTTCTCACCAATTATAGTGTTTTTACCTATCTCAATACTACTATTATTACCGATTATCTCAATCTGTACATCACGTAAAGTAGTTCCACTATGAATTATGAGACTATTAGCACTCCCTTTTATCTCAATTTTGCAATTTACTAATTTAACACTCTTTGCTATTGAAATAGTATGTTTACCTTCTATACGAATCTTATTTCTTAATTTTTGAATAATAGAGAAATCTTTCATTTAAAGCTCCTCTATAAGAGTAGTATATAAATGAGTAAGCTGTTTTACATACTCAAACTTATTCTGTACTCTTTCATAAGCAGACTTAGCTAGAGTATGAGAAAATGATTTATCATTATAAAACTTTTGTATTTTAAATGCCAAATTTTCACTGCTCCCATCAAAAAGTAATCCACTCACTTCATCTTCTATAATTTCTAATGGACCACCGTTGCTTGTAGCAATTATAGGGGTCTTATTTACCATTGTTTCTATTACTACAAGTCCAAATGTTTCATTTTCTGTTGCCAAAACATTCACATCAAAAAGCTCTATATGCTCATTTATCTCTTTTGTGAAACCTGTAAAAATAACTCTATCTGTTATCTGTAAAAAATCTATTTTTTTCTGTAATTTTAATAAATATGACTCATCCATTACTGAGCCTACTACTAAAAGTTTGACATTTAAAGTATCTAACTTCGCTACTGCTTCTATAACCTTATACTGCCCTTTTGCCTCCTCTATTCGCCCTACTATCCCGACAACAAACTCGTCGCTAATATGATATTTTTTTCGTAACTCTTCTACTCTTTTTGTACTGTTTTTAGGCTTTTTCACTCCCAAATAAACCATCTCAATTTTCGGTCGTATTTCTTGAGGGATAAACTTCTCAAGTTGTACTTTTACCTGCTTTGTAACAGCATGCATCATATCAATATTTTTATAGAGCCATCTATGATAAAAATCATCTTTAAAACGAGTCATATTCATATGGCGACTCTGCACAAGTTTAGGCTTTCTTCGGCTCATATTTTTTGCAAGAACTGCCGTGATGATGTCTTTTGTCCAGTGAAAATGCACAATATCAATCTCATACTTATCTATATATTTTGCCAACTGTAAAGCAGGAATAAAAGGAAAAAACTTACTGCGTTTCACATAAAGTTTATCATTCACATCTAAATAGTTATCAAGCTTACTATCAGGGCTTACTACAACTTTACAAACTGTTTTTTTTGAAAACTCCTCATAACAGCTTGAGACATACATCTCTAAACCACCAAGCCCATGAGAAAGGCAAAGTTCTAAAATATTTTTATTTTTCATAGAGTTTATCTATCAAATTTTTACTAGCATTATAAACATCTTCTACATTTGGAGAGTTGTATTCTATGTTGAAAACACAATCATGGATATTTTCTCGAGGCCAATACCTAAAAGGTGGTATCCGAAAAAATATCCCTACTGTTGGTATTTCCAAAGCAATCCCCATATTTCTAATACCTGTATCATTTGAAACAAGACATTTACTATTTGCCATCAAACTCATAACATCATCTAAAGGTATTGTTTCTTGGAGAGTGACATTATCTCTGTCTTGAAGATGTTCATATATACCTAAAAACTTTTCATCATCACCTATGCCTTGTAAAATAACATGTTCATATTCAGAATATTCTATTGACATTTTTTCTATAAGCTTTGCAAACTTCTCTTCTTCCCAACATTTCATTTTGATAGAAGCACCTGCAAAATATATAACTCTTTTTTTTACTTCTCTCTTTGGATATTTTTCTGCAAGTCCATAAGAGAGTGGAAATTCTGTTTTTGCACCTAATATATTTAGCATATGCAAAACAGACATAGCTTCAACAACAAAATCACTTCGTAGTGTCGCTATATCATAAAAAAAGCGTCTTAATCCTCTGTATGGATACCCAATTTTTAATTTTACATTAGCAACAATTGTCAATAGCAGTGTTATTGTGCTATCAGTTAAATCAAATAAAATATCTTGAGGAGCAAGTGCTTTTGCCTCTTCTAAACGAGTTTTAAAATTTGTCTTAGAACCATCTTCTTTGTATCGAGACATTATATGCACTTCATCAACTAAATCGTATGGTATTCCATACATATAATGTTTTATTACACTTAATGTTATTTTGGCATTTGGGAAAAATTTACGAAGTTCTATCAGAAAAGGACGAATGTTCATAAAGTCTCCTATAGCTGCATGACGAATAACTACTATTGCTTTTATATCTTCTGGTTTTTTATTTTTTAAATATTCTTGTGCTTTTTTTGAAGCAAAAGCACTACCACTTCTAAAATTTAACTTCAACATAATCCCTTTTTGAGTATAATCATTATTATACAAAATAAATCATGAGATAGAAATGAACTACACCTTAAATAAACAATATTCTTCATTTTCGACATTTTTAACAGAAATACAAACTCACTTCCAAGAAAATAGTGCAACCATCCACAAAGCAAGAAATGAACTCAAAACCATCTCTTATAAAAACACTTCAACAGTAGTAAAATCTTTTAAAGTCCCTAACATCATCAACAAAATCGCCTACACATTTTTTCGCTCTTCAAAGGCAAAAAAGTCGTATGAGTATTCTGTAAAGATTGGGGAGTTTACTCCGGATCCTATTGGCTACATAGAATTTTATAAGTATGGACTTCTTAACGAGAGTTATTTTGTGAGTAAGGAGTTTAAGTATGACTTTACCATTAGGGAGCCTCTTCTGGATGCAGACTTTCCTCACAAAGAAGAAGTCTATCGTGCCTTTGCTCGCTTTACACTAGAGCTACACAATGCAGGTATCTTTCATGATGACTACTCCCCTGGAAATATCCTTATAAAACGCGAGAATGATACTCTTGTCTTTAAAATAGTAGATATAAATCGTATGAAGTTTTTAGAACTCTCTGAAGATTTACGTGCAGAGAACTTCTCTAAACTCTGGGCTCATGATGAGATACTTGAAATAATGGCAGAAGAGTATGCAAAAAATTATAATTGTAGTGAGTCATTTTTAAAAAAAGTTCTCTACTACTCCAACAAAAATAAAAAAATAAAAAACTTTAAAAAGAGACTCAAAGGGAAACCAGTCAATGACTAAAATAGCTCATATCTCCTGTGTTATGATTGTCAAAAATGCAGAGGCAACCCTCCAACCCGTATTAGAAGCTCTCAAAGTTTTTGAGGATGTTGTACTTTATAGCAATAATTCTACAGACAGAACTGATGAAATAGCAAATAGTTTTACAAATGTAAATCTCATCCAAGGGGATTTTTTAGGCTTTGGTCCTACAAAAAACAGAGCAAGTGAGTATGCCAAAAATGAGTGGATACTCTCCCTCGATGCAGATGAAGTGCTTTCCCCTGCATTCACTCAAAATCTAGCTACACAGCAACTAAGTAAACAGACTATCTACTCCATCTTGCGAACAAATTATTATAAAAAACAGGAGATTAAACACTGCTGGGGAGATGACATCATCCCGCGTTTATATAACTCTTCAGTGACACGATTTACCGATAAACAAGTGCATGAGAAGATTATCACCGACTCCCTCAAAACAGAGATGCTCTTAGGAAGTGTGAGGCACTACCCTTATGCCAGTGTTAGTGACTTTATAGTCAAACTAGACAGATACTCTACTATATTTGCAGAAGATAACAAGGGTAAAAAAAGTTCTTCACCTTTAAAAGCATTCTTTAATGCTCTCTTCTCGTTTACAAAAACCTACATCTTTAAACGTGGGTTTCTTGATGGCTATGCGGGGCTAATTATTGCCTTTTCACATATGGCTACAAACTTCTACAAGTACATAAAACTTTACGAACTTAATCAAGAGCTAAAAGAGAAGCATTAATCTCTTCTAGCATAGCTTCGCGTTTTCTCTCATCACTTGGCAACATATAATGCTTCTGTAGCTTTTCATCCCCTACTGCTTTCCACCTCTTAGCACTCGCAAAAAGTGAGTCTGCAAAAAATGTCAAAGTCGAAGTGCCTACCAAAGAAGCGAGATGATAAGTCCCAGTAGAGGTACTCACAAAAAGTTTACATTGACTAATGAGCTTCGCAAAATAGACAAGCCCATCTAAAGAGAGATAAAATACAATATCTTCGCCTACAAATCTCTCCTGCATAGCTTCATAAAGTTCTTTTTCATCAGGACCAAAACTCATCATCACTTGGTATTTTTTCTGAATCAAAAGATTTCTTATGAGATTTTCATACTCATCTAATGTAAGGTTTGCATCACTTGAACCACCAAAGCCTACATGAAAGATTACTATCTCTTTTGCTATGTCGTTATTTATGCAAAAAATATCATAAACTTTTTTTGCATCATCAAAAGCCAAAAGTGGTTGAGGATAGGTAGTTTTCATAGTAGGAAAAAGCTCTTTAGCAAGTTCTATATTGTACTCAAACTCTGCCATCTTCACTTCACTACGTCTCTGCTTGATTCTATCTGTATAAAAAATCTGTGCTATTTTTGTGGCAGGAGCGATGGTTTTTGTTATGCGAGCCAAATACTGTGCAAATGCTACTCGTGTATTTGAAAACAGAGTGACAGAGGCATCAATTCTCTGCTCTCTTATCTTTGAAGCAAGCCAAAAAACAGACTCCTCAGCTCTATCTACAACAACCTCATCTATAAAGTTACAACTCTGAGCAAGAGGTTTATTGAGAGGTGCTATGCAGACGACTATCTTGTTCTCTGGATTATGCTGTTTAAGCAGATATATCGCTGGAAGTGCTGTTATAAAGTCACCGAGTTTATCATTTCTTACTACTAATATATTCATTATAAAGTTAGTGGTGTATTTTATGTTTAGTATCTGTTGGTTTAATAAATAACGCAAATAAAATTGCCAATATACCCATAGTTAAAGTAGTCATTTCAAAATTAGTCATCTGTTGTTCCTTTGTTAATGAGGATAAAGCCACTTATAGATAACAATAAAGCACTAAAAAGTGCAATATATGATAAGCTATTTTCTTTAACAAAAGGTGTTAAAAATGCAATCCCCACTGTTATCTTAGAAATATCTATTAAATATTTTCCAATCTCTTTTATAGTTTCTCTCTTCATGGATAAATTATACACTAAAGAAGATTAAAATGCTATAATTGCAGTTATGAAACCACCTTTTAAATGGGATAACTACTCCGACCAACCAGCACTACTTACAGATAGAGAGTTCAAAAAGAGCATGCGCAAACGCCAAAGTGGCTCTCTTGTGAAGATGCTGCTTACTGCACTTATAGTTTTACCACTCTCGCTTATACTTATGCCTTTTACAAAACGCAAAGAGATTCATTCTGAGGAGTTTTTCTCGATGGGTATTGATTTTGAGAGAGAGCCTCAAGCGACACTTCAGCTTATAGAGGAGTTAGGAGTCCAGAGAGTTCTACTGCGTTTTAAGTTGTGGGAGATGCAAAATTTAGACTCCTTAAAAGAGTATCTCCTCCTCTTAGAAGATAAAAAAGTCACACTTAAAATACTCCAAGATAGAGAAAATATCGAAGATTTAGCACTTCTCAAAAGCAATCTTCATACTATTTTCACTCAGCTTAATGGGCTTGTGGATATGTATGAGATAGGCTCAACTATCAACCGTGCGAAGTGGGGATTTTTCTCTGTTGATGAGTATAGCCGATTTTATGAAGTGGCGTTTCTCTTAAAAAAAACAGAATTTCCAGAGATTGAACTTATTGGGAGTGGTATTATCGACTTTGAGTATCACTTCACTGCTCATACACTTTTTAACTTTTTTCACTACCGATATGATGGCATCGCTTCACTTCTTTATGTAGATAGACGCGGCGCTCCTGAAAATATGCAACTAGGGTTTACACTCTCAGATAAGATAGCATGGCTTAACAGTCTCATCTGGTTATCTCCAAAAGTGAAACAAAAACTCCACATTACGGAAGTAAACTGGCCACTAGCAGGCACTGCACCCTATGCCCCAACAAGTGAGAAGGAGTGTGTCAGCGAAGAGAGTTATGCAAACTTTATGCTCAGATACCATCTGCTGGCGTTTGCCTCTCAGCAGGTCGATACACTCTCATGGCATCAACTCATTGCTACAGGATATGGACTCATTGACAACAGAGAGGGTATTGTCAAAAGAGAAGCATTTGAGACATATAAGTATATGTATAAGCATCTGCACTCTGCACAATTTCTGCGTTTAGATATAAAAAGAGAGTATTACATTTTGCAATGTTTGATAGAGGAACAGCTACTCCAGATTCACTGGTCACTAAAAGCGACAACACTCAAAAATGAAGAGTATTTTGATGCCTACTCAAAAAATGGTGAAAAGCTAAAAGAGGAGACGCTAACCATTGGCGAATCACCTCTCTACCTCTTTATCACAAAAGCATCGCCAAAAAAAATAAACTGTATTTAGGAGAAGAGTCTATGAAAATACTCATCATTTTACCAAACTGGCTAGGAGATGCCATCATGGCGACACCTGCCATAGAACTTCTCGCGCAACACTACCCCAATGCTAGATTTACTTTTGTTGGAAGTTATGTGAGTATCGAGGCACTTAAACACCATCCACTCTGTCAAAGAGCTATCGTAGATGAGACAAAAAAAGCCTCTTCTCGTTTAGTCGCTACCTACAAACTCGCAAAAGAGCTAGGAGAATTTTCACTTGCTGTGAGTTTTAGAAACCAGATACATGCCTCTCTACTTCTGCGTTTTACAAACACTGTTCTCTGCATAGCACGCGCCTCTTGGCACTCCAAACTGCTACTCTCTCATACTCCTCGCATAAAAACAGACAAACATTTAGTAGAGCAGTATAGCCAACTAGCGATGATAAATAGTGACACTTTCGATGGAAACTCCCCAGCACTAAAACTCTACATAGAACCAAAGAGTTTTGAAAAACCCACACTCGGCATAAACGCAGGGGCAACTTATGGTAGTGCAAAACGCTGGTATCCTGAGCGTTTTGCAGAGGTAGCTTCTGCGTTTCATAAAGAGTATGATATTCTCATCTTTGGTGGACCAAATGAAGTTGCCATGGCACAAGAGATAGAGGATAACCTCATCAAACTCGGTGTAAAAAACTTCACAAATATCGCAGGAAAAACAGACATAAAGTCTCTCTGTGCAAACATAGCAGGGTGTTCACTCTTTATCACAAATGATAGTGGACCTATGCATGTCGCAGCAGCCTATCAAGTGCCTACCGTAGCCATATTTGGACCAACAAAATACAAAGAGACTTCCCAATGGAAGAACGAGAAGAGTAGCATCGTAAGAAAAGAGATGAAGTGTAGCCCATGTATGAAACGCGAATGCCCATTAGGACATCACGAGTGTATGAAAAACATTCAAGCTAGTGAAGTTATAGAAGAGATTAAAAACCTATTTTAACACCTACGTAAAATGAGTCATTGTAGTTTTTTCTTCCAATATTAAAGTAGTTTGTATTTATGTTTCTATAGCCAACGTTTAGATGAACATTTTTAATCATCTCGACATTATAATTTATTCTATACTCTACATAGTCTTTAGCATCTAAAAAACTTAAAACTTGTGGAGCATAATAGACATGTGCTGCTACAAACATCGGGATGAGATTTGGAAATGGAAGTTCATAAGAGGCTTCAAGCCCTACAGGAAGCGACATAAAACTCTTATCATTCACTTGAGTGTAGTTGAGTTTAAAACCAATTCCTAAGCTCAAACCAGCATCACTAACAGGTCGTATAATCATAAAGTTACCCTCAAAATAAGGATCTATTGAAGTCAAAGAGTCTGATGAGTCACTCGCATCAGGAATGAGCATTTTCATTCCAACAAACATTGTTTGTGGTTCTACATTATTGTTAAACTGTCCTACATCAAACTTCAAACCAACTTCTAAATCTTTTTGATTTATATTAAGCTCTGCTGTGTTCATTGCAAAGAGAGAAAGCGATGTTGCCAGGATAAGTGTTGTCTTTTTTAGCATAGGGATCCTTGAATCTTTTGTATAGTTTTTGTTGTACTTTTACCATCGACAAAGTCAACAAGTTTCAACTCTGAAGCAAATTCTGTTCCGACAACTCTCTTGCCCTCATAATCTCCACCTTTGACAAGTATATCTGGGGCAATCATTTTTATAAGCTCATAAGGTGTATCTTCTTCAAATGGCACAACAAAATCAACAGCTTCAAGTGCAGCGAGCAGATAGGCTCTATCCTCTGCGATATTGACAGGGCGAGATGGACCCTTTAAACGCGAGACTGAGGCATCAGAGTTGAGTCCTACTATCAAGATATCGCCGAAACTTTTAGCAATTTGTAGATATTTTACATGCCCAACATGTAAAATATCAAAACAACCATTTGTAAAGACAACTTTTTTACCATCTGCACGGACTCTAGCGACTGCGTTCTTAATCTCCTCAAAACTTTTAATATGTGCATCAGAGGTACTTTTGTGAAGAGTCGCTTCATAATCCTCTATCTCCTCTAGGGTAACAGTAGCACTCCCAATCTTTCCGACAACGACACCTGCTGCAAGATTAGCAAATGCAGCACTCTCTTGAATACTCTTCTCACAACTCAAAGCAAACGCGATAGAAGCGATGACAGTATCCCCTGCCCCTGTTACATCAAAAACCTCTTTCGCAACCGTAGGAAAAATCTCCACCTCTCTATCTAAAGTAGCAATACCATCTTCAGAGAGAGTGATAAGAGAGACACCTAAGTCACACTCCACTTTTAACTTTTTAAGAGCAGACTCTAAACTCTCTGGAGTATCTATCTCTAAACCAGTTGCTAAGATAGCCTCTTTTTTATTTGGTGTAAGAAGATATGCCCCTCTGTACTTACTAAAGTCGCTCCCTTTGGGATCAACAAGTACCTTTATGCTATGTTTTTTTGCAACTGCTATCACACCTTGACAAAGCTCCGTAGTAAGTACCCCTTTTCCATAGTCAGAGAGGATAAGAGCATCATACGAGAAGAGACTCTTCTCCAAAGAGTCTATAATATTTTTTACAGATTGAGAAGTTATATCGCTCCGACTCTCTTTATCATAACGAAGGATTTGCTGACTCACTGCAATAATACGACTCTTTTTAGAGGTTTTACGCCCCTCTTGAGTGATAATATTTGCAGTTTCTACTCCAATATTTTTCAGCATTTTAAGAAGTTCTTCTCCGTTATCATCATCTCCTATCACACTAGCGACACTTACTTTTGCCCCTAAGGCATTGAGATTGTTGATGACATTTCCTGCACCACCAAGAACTGTTGTCTCTTTTGCAATATCTACTACCTGCACAGGTGCTTCAGGACTAATACGCTCGCATGACCCCCATAAATAGTGGTCTATCATCAAGTCACCTAAAACTAAAATATTTGGCTTAGTCTCTTTAAAAATCTGCATCTACTTTTTCACTTCTATTTCATAAATTCTCTCTATCTCATGTACATAAGCCTTTATTCCATCTTCCATTTCGTATGCTGGTTCATATCCTAGAGCTTCTCTCGTTGTGGCAATGTCTGCTTCAGTATGAAACTGATAAGAACCGATAAAAGGATTTGGAATATACTCACACACAAGTTCTGTACCCAACTCTTTTTGGAGTATATCCACTATATCTTGAAAACTTCTCGCTTTTCCTGTTCCTACATTATAGATACCACTCTCTCTAGGGTGCATAGCTTTAATATTTGCCTGAATAATATCTCCGACATAGATAAAGTCACGAAGAATTTTATCGCTCCCCTCAAAAAGTCGAGGATTTTTTCCAGAAAGAAGCTGATGCCCAAACTGTAGCACCATAGAAGCTGTTGAGTTTTTAAAATACTCCCCTGCTCCATAAACATTAAAGTAACGAAGCCCAACGATGGAGATACTCTCCTCTTTCATATACTCACGAGAGAGATAATCCATAGAGAGTTTTGAGAAACCATATACATTATTTGGAGCTTCTCGCCCTACTCTTTGAGGAGACTCAGCGTTTCCATAGGTAGCAGCACTTGAAGCATAAATCATATTTGCACCATGAGCGACTGCTAACTCCAACAAATCTTTATAAGCATTTACATTTGTTTTTATCATCAAATCTTGTTCTAAAACAGTTGTATCAGAGATAGCAGCTTCATGAAAGATATAGTCAAACTTATACTCATTTTTTAGTCGAAGCAATAAATCCTTATCATTTATATCTCCACTAATAATTTCACCTCTAAAACCTATAAGATTTTTAAAGTGTCCAAAACTTTTGAGATTACCGTTACTAAAAGTCTCACCACTTCTAAACATATCAACTATAACCACTTTAGCATCAGGGTGATTCTCTTGAAAGTAAAAAGCTAAGTTACTCCCAATAAATCCTGCACCACCTGTAATTAAAATTGTTTTGCCTTTTAAATCATCATTAATGTATCTCATCTTCACACCTGTAGTATTTTATTTTAATAAAATGATACCTTTTAATTCATTAACAAGCATTTAAGACTTGAAATAATATAATTTGATTGAAACATTAATTTAAGGAATGAAAATGAAAAAAATCGTATTAGCTTCTATAGCTGCGTTAACTGTAACTTCAGCTGCAATAGCTGGTGTAAATGCTGGAGCATGTGCTGGTTGCCATGGTGCACACTTCGAGAAACATGCTTTAGGTAAATCTAAAATCGTTAAAGATTTAACTCATGCTGAAATCGCTACTGCTCTTAAAGGGTACAAAGCTGGAACTTTTGGTGGACCAATGAAAGGTATTATGAAAGGTCAAGTTGCTAAATATTCTGATGCTGATCTAGAAGCATTCTCTAAAACTATCGGTAAGTAATTCTGGCACTAAATGCCAATACTTACACGCTATAGACCTATTCAGGTCTATAGCTCTTCTTTAACTCTTCTTTTTTTCTCTCTAAATCAACAGCAGCATTCAAATCTTCTTCACTGTCAAATTTAGCACTATTTAAAAACTTCTCTTCATCATCAAATTGACCATTTTTTACAGCCCATAAAAACGCGAAGAGTGCAAGAGCACCTAAAAATATAGATGCACCTAACATCATAGCTATAACCCAATTATCCATATTCTAACTCCTTTTCCAACTGTATTTTATTCGCATCGAATTTCCCACTACCAACAGTGAACTCAAACTCATAGAGAGTGCTGCTAAAAGTGGTATAACATATCCCGCCATTGCTAGTGGGATAGTGATAGAGTTATAGACCAAAGATATAGCAAAATTTTGTTTTATAAGCTTAAATGTTGTCTCAGATATTTTAAATGTAGCTAGAAGTGACTCTAAGGAGTCATTAAGAAGCACAACATCACTCACTTCCACTGAAATATCACTCCCACTTCCCATAACGATGCCAATATCTGCTGCACCTAAAGCAAGTATATCATTCACTCCATCGCCAACCATCACTACTTTTTTCCCATCTTTTTGTAACTTCTCTACAAATTGTAACTTATCTTCTGGGGAGAGAGTATGATGCAACTCTTTGATACCAACACTATCTGCTACATGTTGCGCAATTTTTTCATTATCTCCTGTAAGCATTATGGTTTTTATTCCCTGCTTGTTTAGTGCATTTACCAACTCTACACCACCCTCTTTGATACTATCTTCTAGCTCAAAGTAAGTCATCAGTTTACCATCTATAGCAAAAAAGAAGAGAGATTTTTCGCTCTCTATATTGACCTCTATGCCATTCTCTTTGAGGAGTTTGAAATTTCCACCTAAAAAGGTTTTGCCATTATGTTTAGCTTTAATCCCACGTGCTGACAACTGAGCATACTCTTCAAAAAGCACCTCTTCTAATACATCTTCTTGTGCAAGTAAAAACTGTGCTACACCCTTAGCAATCGGATGATTTGAAGCTTTAACTAAAGAGTAGAGAGTTCTTATATCGTAGGAGTTAATAAGATGCTCTTTTATAACTTCTGGTTTACCAACAGTCAATGTTCCTGTCTTATCGACAAGAAGAGTATCTACTTTCGCTATTGTCTCTAATTGTGCTGCTTCTTTAAAAAGTATCCCCTGTTTAGAGCCGATATTGAGTCCAACTAAAGTTGCTACTGGTGTTGCAAGACCTAAAGCACATGGACAAGCGATAACGATAACAGAGATAGCAACCATCAGAGACTCTTCAAAACTATGTGGCCAGAGCCACCATATAAAAAATGTTCCTATTGAGAGAAGTAAAATAACAGTAGAAAAATGTTCCGAAAGGCGATTAGCCAACTGTTCTATCTTAGGTTTTTTGTTGATAGCACTCTCAAGAAGAGAGACAAGGTTTGAGAGTGTAGAGTGTGCAAAATCTTTTGTCGCTTCAAACTGCACATCAGCATCAATACTTGTCGTACCACTTATCACTTTATCATCAACATCTTTAAATATCGGCTCACTTTCACCTGTAAGAGTCGATTCATCAAAAGAGCCAGAGCCTTGAAGAATAATCCCATCAAGCAGAACTTTCTCTCCACTTGAAACGACAATAGTATCTCCGACCCCAACATCTTCAAGTTTTTTAAGAGTAATTTTCTGATTTTCTAAAACTTTTACTTCGCTAGGAAGATGTTTACCGATAATATCGAGTGCATCTGCCGCATTTTTCTTGCTAAGTACTTCCAAAAACTTACCAATAAGCACAAAAGTAATAATCATACTCACTGAGTCAAAATATGCCTCTCCATGTTGCGAAATGGTAACATAGAGAGAGTAGCCATAGGTCAAACTCGCCCCAGTTGCGACAAGCAGATCCATATTGACCACTCTATTTTTTATACCATAGTAAGAGCCACGAAAGAAAATCCATCCACTATAGAAGAGTACAGGAGTCGCTAAAAATCCCTCTGCTATATTTAAAATAGTTTTCATATTCTGTTCCATACCACTAAAGTAACCAGCGTACTGAGCAACAGCAATCCACATTACATTCATAGTTGAAAATATTGCAACTGCCATACGAAGATAGTAATCTTTTCGGACTCTATTTGCCTGAGCCTCTTGTAGCGAGGCAT
>JALUKS010000220.1 GCA_027056465.1 Sulfurimonas sp. | reverse complement strand
GAATGAACCACACACCCGTTTTGAGCTTCGTGACTTAGGAAGTTTTGATGTATGGGGTTTTGGGAAGCATATCGCTCTTGATGCCTCTCTTGCTATTCTTGCAGCAAATAAGTCGATGGAGATAGAGGAGATACGCAAAAATCTTCTTCGTTTCAAAGGTATCAAAAAGCGTTTTGATATTGTTGGGATTGGGAGTGATAGTGTTATTATAGATGATTATGGTCACCACCCCACCGAGATAAAGGCGACTTTTGAGTCACTCAAAGAGTATGCAAGGCTCAAAGGGTTTGAGAAGATTACAGCTATCTGGCAACCACACAAATACTCTCGTACTCTCGATAATCTTGATGCGTTTATCGCCTGTTTTGATGGAGCAGATGAGCTTATTATCCTTCCTGTATGGGCAGCGAGTGAGAAACCTCGTGAGATAGACTTCATAGAGAAGTTCAAACGCTACAATCTTACCATCGCAGATACTATTCGCAGAGTAGATAACACTATCACGATTGTAAAAGATAGAGAAGAGATTAAAAAGTTAGAGAGTGGTCTTATCATAGGATTTGGTGCTGGTGATATAACGTATCAGATACGAGGGGTTTAAGGTTTATTTGAAATTTTCTTGAACGAATTATCCTCATGCTTATTGTTCAAGTTCTGAAAAAAACTGCTCTATCTCTTTTTCATATTGTTCTTGAGATAACATTTCCATTGTACCACTTTTAATATCGGATCTTATTTGATGTAGCTCTTTTTGTCTTCCATAAAAATAAAAATCTTGTTCTATATTGCTATCTTTTGCAATGGCAATATTTTCACTATGAGTCTGCACATAATTTATAAAACTTTGCATATAACCATCTTGAATATTTACTGCGACTGTTTGCATAAAACTTTCCTCTATTAATTTTTATCAATTATAGCAGATAATAAATGAAAATCACTTAAACCCTCCTATAAACCCCATAACGAACACCCTCTAATTTTGGATGATTGTAGATAGTGTCTGCGTGTCCTTTTATGAAGTATCCACCCTCTTTGAGTAGATTTACTATTATGTCTGTCGCTTTATCGCGTTTGGCTTCATCAAAATAGATAAACATATTTCGTGAGAGGAGTATATCGAACTCATTTTTTTTCTGGAGTTCAAAGATATTGTTCTGCTCAAATCTTGCTCTTGCTTTGAGCTGAGGCACTACCTCGTAAGTTCCATCGCCATTTTGCATAAAATATTTCTGCTTTTGTGTTGGTGTGAGATTGCTTACCGAGCGTTCACTGTAGTGTGCTTTTTTGGCATCCTCTAACATCTTACTATTGAGATCATAGCCGACTATCTCTACACGAGAGAGGTCAATATCCTGTTCCGATAAAAGAATTAAGATAGAGTAAACCTCTTCGCCACTAGAGCATGGAAGGGAGAGTATCTTAAAGTCTCTGCTCGACTCCTTTACTAAAGAGACAAGCCACTCTAACTCTTTCACCTCTCGTAAAAAATATGTCTCATTAACAGTTACGATGTTAAGCACCTCTTGATAGAAGTTACTGTCTCGTTGTAGTTTAGAGAGAAACTCCTCTGTCGTGTGAATATTTTCCTCTTTTGAGAAGCTCTTGAGTTTAGAGATAGAGACTCTTCTGCTACCTAAATCAGTGATGCCACTACGCGTGTAGAGATACTCTGTCACCTCTTCAAAGTGAGAAAAATCACTCTCGGTTTTCTGTTCTACTTCCCTCTCTTGCTCCAAAGGCTTTGACTTAAAAATATCAAAAAAACCCATCATATAGCTCCTAAGTAGGATTTTATCTCTTCAAATGAGTAGATATTCTCAGCCACCCCACTCTCTTTTGCCACTCTTGGCATACCATAAAG
>JALUKS010000219.1 GCA_027056465.1 Sulfurimonas sp. | reverse complement strand
TTCTCACCAGCACCGAAGAATACTACATCGCCAACTTCAAGTTCAGTTGTTTTGATGATAAGCTCAATATCCTCTTCGCTAAAGAATTTTACAAGTGGACCTTTAAGACCATCCTCTTTCATCTGGAAGTAACCAAGACCATGTGCACCAAACTTACGAACATACTCTTCAAAAGATTTCATTTCGCGTTTAGAGAAGATAAGGTCAGCCCCTGGAACTTTCAGCGCTTTTATACGGTTGTTTTTAGGGTCTTTAGCTATGCTTGTGAAAATTTCGTTATCACAACGGCTAAAGATCTCAATAACATCTACCATTTTAAGGTCATAACGCATATCTGGCTTATCTGAACCATATAACTCCATAGCATTGTTGTAAGTGATACGGTTAAATGGTGGCTTCACGTCATGCCCAGTTGCTTTAAACATAGCAACAAGTAAATCTTCTGCAACCTTGATAACATCCTCTTGCGTACAAAAACTCATCTCGACATCTATCTGTGTAAATTCAGGTTGTCTATCGGCACGTAAATCTTCATCACGGAAACATTTTGCTATCTGAAAATATCTATCAAATCCACCAACCATTAAGAGCTGTTTGAAAAGTTGTGGAGACTGTGGCAGTGCATAGAACTCGCCATCATGCACACGAGAAGGGACAAGATAATCTCTAGCACCCTCTGGTGTTGATTTTGTAAGGATTGGCGTTTCTACCTCTAAGAAACCATTTGCATCGAGGATATTTCGCGCAGCGATAGCAGCTTTTGAACGTAGTTTAAATACATTGTAAAGGTCTGGATCACGAAGCTGTAGGTAACGGTACTTGAGAGTAGTCTCTTCCCCAACTTTTTTATCGCCTATGACAAATGGAAGTGCTGCTGACTTGTTCTCAATGATAAGCTCAGTAACAACTATCTCAATAGCACCAGTCTTGAGGCGTGGGTTTGTAAGCCCCTCGCCACGAAGACGAACCTTTCCCTTAGCGATAAGAACATACTCATCTCTTACATCATTTGCAATCTTGTGAGACTCTTTTGAGTCCTCAGGGTCACAAGTAAGCTGGATAAGCCCAGTCTTGTCTCGTAAATCAATAAAAATAATCCCACCATGGTCACGGTAGCTATTCGCCCAACCTGTTAAAGAGACTTCTTCTCCAACATTTGCTTCACTTAAATCTGTATTGTAATGGCTTCTCATAATATATAGAGTCCTAAAAATAATTTTCGCGATTATAGCTAAATCTACTTTAGAAACTGCTTTTTTACAAAAAGGCTGTTTAATTTGGTCTTAAAACTACTGGATAAAGTGCAAGACTCTTCGTTTGTAAAAGTACTCATAATTGATGATACTGTTGAGGGTAAAACTGGTAAATATAGTAGATGTACGAACAACAGCCTACAAGAGAAGATTGGAGATTATGGATGGAAAGTCTAAGATAGCTATAGATATGGTCACAAGGGCTTTAAAGAGTGGTGTATATGCAGATTATCTGCTTGTTGACAGTTGGTACTCTAAACCAATATTTATGAAAGAGATGAATGACTTAGGACTCAAAGTGATTTCTCATATTGCAAACAATAACAAAATATGGAACTTTACAGCTAAGGAAAAACACTTAATGCTATCTATGAGAAGTTCAAGAAACTCAAAACTGAAAAAGCAGGTACTTACGGCAAGAAGACGGGGTGCCCCTTGAGGGTATAAAGTTCAAATATTTCTCTGTTATAGTTGAACATAAAAATGCTGGTAGGATTAAAATAGTCTTCATTAAAACCAAAGAAAAACTGATCCCTATTGCATCTACTGACACAGAGATAAAAGATGAAGAGATTATTGAGATTTATAAACGCCGATGGGATATAGAACAGGGCTATAAAGAACTCAGAGAACACTTTGGATTTGGTAAAGAAGAGAATAGAATCTATGAAGCTTTAATAGCAAGAATCACTCTCTCGTTTTTCTCATATAACATTGTCAGCTATCATCAATAGAATGAGCAATGAGCCTAAAACAATTGGTGGATTATTTAAAGATTTAGAGTGTGAACTTCACACTCTCTCTATCGCTATACAAGTATTTATTGAAATTATGGACAAAATAGCACAGATTGATGAGATTGTACAGAACAATAAGGACTTTACTAGTATAATCGCTACACTGCGAAGCACAACTCAAGATTTGCTTGGATTTAGATGCAAAAGTGAAGTAAACTAAAAAAACATAACAAAACACTGAAAGAGAACAAGTGACCCTGTGTATTATTAAGTATAAACTAGCTAGAATGGTATAGTTATAAAAAGAAGTCAGCAAATCAGTTAAGGGTCACTTATCCTTTACTTTAGGCGTAATGTGTCTATCGTAATCACTAAAAAAAGGCGAAAAAATGCAAGATATTTTATATGCACCATGGCGAGATGAGTATATAGCTGGGGCGAAGATAGAGGGATGTGTTTTTTGCCATATTTCAGAGAATGAAGCTGAAGATGAAGAGTCAAGAGTACTTTACCGAGATGAACACTGTTTTATAGTGATGAATAAATACCCTTATACTCCTGGGCATTTTATGATTATTCCCCACTTTCATACAGATAAGCTTGAGAAACTAGACCCTGCGACTTGGCTCCATATGGCAGAGCTTGCACAAAAATGTGTGAGACTCTTAAAAGAGGGCTTCGGTGCTCATGGGGTAAACATCGGTATGAACCTTGGTGCACCTGCTGGAGCAGGAATAGCAGAGCATATCCACATGCACCTTGTTCCGCGTTTTAACCGTGATACGAACTTTATCACAACTATCGCAGAGACACGTATTTATTCAACTGATTTTGAGAAAATATTTCAAAAAATCAAGGGGATGATTCCTGAATATATTTAAGCATTTTTTAATTAAATGAAGAGTATAGTATAAGAGAAATTTATCTTACAAGGAATATATATATGAAAAGAAGAGATTTTTTTAAAACTTCTATTGTCGCATCAGCAGCTATATTAGGTAGTAACCTAAGTGCTGGTACAACTCACCTACCGAAAATGAATCGCAAAGTATCAGAAATACCATTTCCTGAAAAACGTGCAATGATTACTTACTCAGATAGACCACCACTTTTAGAAGCACCGCGTTCTATTTTCACTAGAGGAATTACAGAAAATGATCAGTTTTTTGTAAGATGGCACCTTCCCGATATCCCAACTCAAATTGATTTAGATTCGTATACTATTAAAGTCAGTGGACTTGTAGAAAAAGAGTTAAATGTAACACTCAAAGAGTTGAAAAATGATTACGAGCAAGTAGAAGTTACAGCTGTTCTTCAGTGTGGTGGAAATAGCCGTTCAGCATTTACTCCAATCCCTGGTGGAATCCAGTGGGGAAGTGGTGCAATGGGTTGTGCTAAGTGGAAAGGTGTAAGACTATCTGACATACTTAATAGAGCAGGTTTAAAGAAAAATGCGCACTGGATAGGCTTCAATGGTCTTGACAAACCAGCATATTTTAAAACACCAGACTTTGTAAGAGAGTTAGAACTTACAGAACTTGATGAAAATGTTATTATTGCTTACCAAATGAATGATGAAGATTTACCATACTTAAATGGTTTTCCACTTCGTTTAGTTCTTCCTGGTTACTACTCTGATAGCTGGGTAAAAATGCTTAGCAACATCACGGTAACAGACAAATACCAACCTCTTTTCTTTATGGATAAAGGTTATCGTATTGCAGATAACAAAACTGAAGGTGAAACACCAAAACATCTTGCTAAAAAAACAAAACCAATTACAACTATGGATGTTAAATCTATAATTGGATATCCTGAAGAGAATATGAAGGTTTATCACAATTCTGAGCTAGTTGTTCGTGGTGTAGCTTTTGATGATGGTACTGGTATAGATAAAGTTATGGTTTCAACTGATGAGGGAAAAACTTGGGATGAAGCACTTCTTAAACAAGAGAATGGTCGTTATTCTTTCACAGAATTTAGATTTGGATTTAAACCAACTAAATATGGAACAGTGAAAATTATGGCAAAAGCAATTAATCGTCTAGGTGTTGCGCAAAGATTTGCGAAAGATATACCTTGGAACCGTGGTGGATACAAATACAATGGTATCGATGTAGTAACAGTAAAAGTAGTTTAGGAGATATGATGAAGAAAATAATTTTAATAACGGTATTAATGGTTGGTTCGCTTTTTGCTCAAGTAAGTAAGCCTATAGAAGTTCCATATATTGCATATACGATAAAAAAAGCCAAAGGTGTTGATACACTTCAAGCAAATTGTCTTATGTGTCACTCATTCGGATATGTTATCAATCAAGGGGCACAGCCTCGTCTCTTTTGGGATAAAAAAGTGGATAAAATGATTACTCACTTTAAAGCTCCTATCACAAAAGCAGATAAAAAAACTATAGTTGATTATCTATTTAAAAATTACGGAAACGGTAAACTTAAGTAACACTATCTAAAAATAAAGAGATATAAATTCTCTTTATTTTTTCTGCTTCAACACAAAGAAAAAAATCCCTGCAATTATCACTAGTATTGCCATTCTAATACTGAGTGTTGTTATGTCGGTTGTATCATTCACGAAATATCTCCTTTATTTTCTTTTTTAAGATGATAACATAATTATGATGATATATTCTTTTAAAAACTTATAAAGATTAAATGGTTATTACTCTCTAATGTCTTTGATGAGTGATGAATTAGTTGAACTGATTGGTCTTGAGATTTAGATTTTGGTATTTACATTGTACATATCGGCTAGCTCAGTGTTAGTTAAATGAGATTTCAGTATAATCTTTCTTACATGCTGGTTTGTTCTAGCATTAGAGCGATAGATATGTTATTTAGCTATCGCAAATGTTATGAAACTAGATATTTGTACTTATTAAACAGGGCTTTTATGAAATTTTTACTACTTTTGTTTTTACTTGTTAGCTCTCATGTTTTTGCTAATACTAAGCTTCAAAGTAACTATATTATATCACATAATTATGTCATGCTTGGAGATATAGTTACAAATCCAAAAAAAAATATCAAACTCTTTATTATAGAGAAGTCAAGACATACAAAGAGAGTAAAAAGCAAAAAGCTATTAGAGATATTACGACAAAGTGGATATAGTAAATATAGTTCAGAACATGCTTATGTACAATTCACACAAAAAAGCCCTATTAACACAGCAAAGATTGCCTTTGCCGTAAAAGAATTTTTTATGAGTCACTATAAAAATATAGGATTCAGTGTTATTAACATTCAGCCTCGAACCTACCTTTTAGAACTTCCAAAACACTATACGGTGCAATTTCAAAAAAAGGCCTACCTAAAGAAAAAAGGTACACTTTATATCAAAACAGAAGATAATAAAAAGATATTTTTCAATTTCAATATCAAAGCAACACTCCCCGTTGTCATAACAAATAAACAACTCAAACGCGGTGATGAACTCTCGCGTTTAAATTGTAAAAAAAAGAGTATAATACTGGATAAATTTCATGCTATGCCTCTGCAAATTGTACCTTATAGAAAGTATGAAGCAAGACATAGGATAAAGCAAGGTGCCATACTTACTAAATATGACATCTTAGGATTAGAGTTAGTTAAACGCGGTGAGAGTGTCAATGTAACTACTCAGGATGGTACTATATCCATCTCATTTCAAGCTAAAGCAGACCAAAATGGGAGACTAGGCGATACGATACGAGTGATCAACATGCATGGAAAAAGAATAAACGCCGTGGTTATCGGTAGAAACAGAGCGGAGATAAGATAAGTGAAAATAGTTGTAGCAACAAGCGGTGCAAGTGGAGTAAATCTAGGGCTTAAAACTTTAGAACTTCTCCCAAAAGAGATAGAAAAGCACTTTATTATGTCCGATAATTCGCAAACTGTACTCTCCAAAGAGATGAGTAATGTAACACTCCATGACAACTCAAACATAGGAGCAAGTATAGCCTCTGGCTCTTTTGGTGTTGATGCTATGATTATAACACCCTGCTCTATGAATACCCTTGCGAAAATTGCTTGTGGTATCTCGGACAACCTTATCACTCGTGCAGCAGCCGTGATGATAAAAGAGCAAAAGAAGCTTATCCTAGCTCCTCGTGAGATGCCTTTTTCTGCTATAGCCTTAGAAAATATGCAGAAGTTAGCAACCCTTGGCATCATCATCGCCCCTCCAGTGATGGCGTACTATTCAGAGCAACAGAGATTAGATGAGATGGAAAACTTTATCATAGGCAAGTGGTTTGACCTACTTGGCATAGAAAATAACTTATATAAGAGATGGGAATAAACTTGAACTCAAAAAAAATTGCACTTTATCCTGGGACTTTTGATCCTATAACGAATGGACACTATGACATTATAGAAAGAGCTTCAAAACTTTTTGATGAAGTTATCGTAGCTGTTGCTGATTCAGTAGATAAAAAACCGATGTTCAGACTCCAACAACGTATAGAGATGGCAGAAGCTGCTATCAGTGAGCTTTGTAATGTCA
>JALUKS010000218.1 GCA_027056465.1 Sulfurimonas sp. | reverse complement strand
GCTCATTAGCAGGGGTGGATGTTCTTTTTCTCCCGCAAGTGAGTGATATTTATGGTGCTGATGAAGTGACTCTTAGCGCACCAAATGTAAGGGGCTATGTTCTTGAGGGTGCAACAAGAGTGGGACATTTCAATGGCGTTTTAACAGTAGTCAATAAACTCTTTAACATCGTAAACCCTGAGTATGCCTACTTCGGCAAAAAAGATGCCCAACAACTCAATCTCATCACTCTAATGGTAAAGCAACTCTTTATGAGTGTCAAAATTGTTCCAGTCGATACAGTCAGAGAGAGTGATGGTCTAGCACTGAGTAGCCGTAATGTTTACCTCACTAAAGAGGAACGCCAAGAGGCACTAAAAATCTCATCTTCACTCTATGAAGCTTCAAAAATGGTTAGTCGTGGTGAGCTAGATGTTATGAAGATAAAAGAGGCGATGCAGAAGATTTTAGAGCCACTTGAGATAGGCTATGTAGAGATTTTAGATAGAGAGTTTGAGATAGTTGAAGAGCTTGAAATAGGCAACACTATTATCTTAGTGGAGGCTCTTGTGGGAAGGACGAGGTTGCTTGACAATATCTGGCTTTAAGTAGCCATTTTCTATCATAATATCCACTGCTTTTTTAAAGACAGGTACTGCAGTTTGTGAAGCAAAGTGACTTTTATGAGGTTGCACTACTATAACACCGATGGAGTACTTTCTCTTCTCATCGTTGGCAAATCCCATAAAGGCAGTGTTATACTTGTGAACATATTTTTTATTTTCTACGATATGAGCTGTTCCTGTTTTTCCACCGATGATTAAACCTGGAGTTATCGCCTTTTTTCCTGTTCCCTCATTTACAGTTTTTATGAGAATTTTCTGTACTCTTTTTGCTGTAGCACTGCTGATAGCTCGCACTTGGGGTTCAAAGGGAAGTTTGTTCTCTCTTCCATGTGCATCAATAAAACTCTCTACAAGCCGAGGATAAACCATCCGACCGTTGTTGTTAAAGGCAGAGTAGGCACGAAGTAACTGCATCATGTTTGCACGCATTCCATACCCATAAGCACAGGTTGCCTTATATACCTTGTTATCTAAGCGTTTTGGGCTTGGGATAGAACCCTTTCTCTCATAGATAAGATCAGGTGTGGATTTTTGTGTAAAGCCAAAGCCTTTCAGCCCCTCATAAAATTCATAACCTGAAAGTTTTTGTGCAAGTTGAGCCATACCGATGTTTGAAGAGTATACGATGACATTTTCAGCACTAAGCCAGTCAAATCTATGCTCATCTGTAATGATTTTATGTCCTAGTCTGTAGCGACCATTGTGTCCATTGACTAGGTCGTAAGGATTCACAAGTTTTCTCTCTAACAGAAGAGAAAATGTGATGGGTTTTATAACACTTCCTGGCTCAAAATCATACTCTATCATTCCCGAGTTCAAAGATGGATAGTCACTTCGTTTGATATGTTTAGGTAAATAGCGATTAGAGCTTGCCATAGTGTAAATGTCGCCATTTTTAGAGTTCATGATAACAAGCATAATCTGTTTTACATCTAGCTTTTTTTTCATCATATCTAGCATACGTTCCATCTTTATTTGCAAAGAGATAGGAATGGTAAGTTTAATATCAAGCCCATTTATCTTTGCTTTTGTAAAACTATCTTTGTTAAGTATGATATAAGAGTTTACATCGCGTTTACCACGACTTGAGCCATTTTGCTGTGCAGAGAGTTCATTGTCGAAGCGTTTTTCTAAGCCCTTGACACCTTTTATAGAAGTATAGCCATTATCTTCAACCTTATGAGGGTAGCCTATGATAGGTGTGAGAAGATTCCCATAAGGATACTCACGACTCTCACCACTCTCTATAATACTCAAACCATGTACAGAACGCAAGCCTGTTATTGGACTTTT
>JALUKS010000217.1 GCA_027056465.1 Sulfurimonas sp. | reverse complement strand
ACTTCTTGGGGCTATCTCTGAGCTAGAGCCTATGAATTTTCATCCTAAGATAGTTTCGGCTATCGCTATGAGTCCTGCTTGTGATGAAGCTTTGCAAGAGCGACTTTATAAACGCGGAGAGTCGTTTATATCTGAAGCACTCTCTTTTAATATACATCTTAAAACATCTCTTGTGGAAGAGTTTTTAGAGGATAAAGAGTTAGGAAAAAATGTAGCAAGAAGTTTAGAACTTGATGGGGTGTTTTTTTCTCAGTGCAAGAAGTTTTCCTCTTTTTTGGCACAAAATGAGAGCTTAACACTAGCTATGCAAGAAGAGCTTTTGAGCCTAGAAAATGATGAGGTAAATCTCGGTCTCGCTTGGAATGAAAAACTAGAAGAGTCTATTATTTTAGAACTTCTACAAAAAGCTGATGAAAAACTCCAGAAAGAACTGTATGAAAATAGTGCAATGCCACAAGAGCTTTTAGAAAAAGCTTACAAAGAAGGGCTGTTTTTAAGTTCTTTAGCAAAAAATGAAAATACACCTGTGAAGATACTTTATCAACTCCAACTAGATAGTAGATATGAGCGTTCAGTCAAAACAAACGCGGCGTTTGGAAAACATATACAGAGTGAAAATATAGGATGGTTAGTATGAGAGCAAAAGAGTTAAACGCGAGCCTAAGTGCCTTAGTTCGTCAAAAAGTACCCTCGTTTCTTTGGGGCGCACCGGGAATAGGAAAGTCTTCCATAGTCAAGCAGATAGCTGTAGAGCAGGGAGTGGCGTTTATAGACCTGCGTTTAGCACTGATGGATCCGACAGACCTTAAGGGGATTCCTTTTTATGACAAGGAGAGTCATACGGCTCTTTGGGCTCCACCGGCCTTTTTACCTCGTGAAGGGGAGGGCATACTCTTTTTAGATGAGCTTAATTCTGCAGCACCTTCCGTGCAATCTTCGGCTTATCAGCTGATACTTGACAGAAAAGTAGGGGAGTATGAACTCCCTGAGGGTTGGGCAATAGTCGCTGCTGGAAATCGTGAGGGAGATCGTGGTGTAACTTACCGTATGCCTGCCCCTTTGGCGAACCGTTTTGTGCACTTTGAACTTGATGTGAGTCTGGAAGATTGGCGAGAGTGGGCGTTTACATCGGGGATAGATGAGCGAATAATTGCCTACATCTCTTACAAAACTGAACACCTATTTACCTTTGATGCCAAGAGTGATGTGAAGAGTTTTGCTACTCCGCGTTCATGGGAATATGTGGCAAATATCTTAAGTGCTGACTTACCAAAAGAGTTGCTGCTTGAGACTATAAGTGGGACTATCGGGAAAGATGTGGCTGTGAGCTTTTTGAGCTTTATGAAGGTGGCTTCTAAGTTGCCAAACATAGACTCCATCCTCGAGGGAAATGAGCAAACACAGTGCGAGGAGATAGATGTTCTTTATGCTTTATCTTCGGGACTTGTGAGTCATTACTTAAAAAATCCAAGTGATGAAAAACTAGAAAACCTACTAACTTATTCGCTTGAAATGAAGAGTGAGTTTGCTGTGATGGTAGTCCAAGACCTGCAACGCTCAGGGATAAATATGCAGCATATCTCTGCGTTTGAAGAGTGGGTGAGAAAGTTTTCTTATCTTTTAGCTTAAGAAAAATCCAATGCAACTCTCCTCTAAAATCTCCCAAGCTAAGGCGAAACTACTTGTTGAGTATCCTTACTTTGGGACACTCGCAAGCAGACTTGAACTCGTGCAAAATGATGATATAGAATCCTTTGTGAGTACAGGAGTGAAGTTAGAGTACAACAGTGATTATCTTGAAACACTCGAAGTAAATGAGTTAGAATTTATCTTCGCAAATGGGGCGATGCATGCCTCTTTGGCTCATGAGAAACGAAGAAGTAAACGCAGCGGATGGCTCTGGCAGATGGCTACAGATATGGCGATAAATGATATGCTTGTGACTAATGGACTGACTCTACCCGAGCGAGCACAGTATAGAAAAAGATTTACTGGGATGTATGCTGAGGAGATCTATGCTGAGCTAAAAGCTGATATACTCAGAGATGATGAAGATCTGGAGTATGAGGCTGAGAGTGCTGATGATGTAGAGCCAAGTGAAGATGAGAAAAAAGAGTCAAAGAGTGAAAGAAAAGAACCTCAAACGCAGACAGCAGAAGAGTTGCAAGAGGAGATACTCCAAGAGCAACTCTTAGCCGAGGAAGCCATAGCCCTCTTAGTGGGTGAGCAAAAGCATGGTGAAGCTCCTCTCTCAATAGAACGATTTTTTACCTTAGAAAAGGCTGGAAAGATAGACTGGCGAGATGAGTTAAAAATCGCAGTTGATAGATACTTTCGTGATGATTATGTGCTACTTCCTCCAAGTAAAAAATTACTTTATAGTGGCATATACCTTCCCTCAAGTGTGAGTACAACCTTTCGCCTTGTCATCGTTGTAGATAGTTCAGGAAGTGTGGACGAAGAGCTTTTAAGTGAGTTTTTGAGTGAGATAAATTTTCTTATGAGTCTGGTACAAACATATCAAATAGAGCTTTTAGTCTGCGATGATAAGGTGCATTCTCATAGAACATTTTATAGTGGTGAGGCTTTGGAAGTAGAACTCAAGGGCAATGGTGGGACAGATTTTAGAGCTGCATTTAGCTTTGTAGAAGCAAATTTTGATGATGTGAAACTTTTATTATATTTTACAGATTTAAAGGGGGAATTCCCCCTGAACTTACCAAATTATGAAGTAAAATGGATAAGCCCAAAAGAAGAAAAAGTACCTTTTGGAAGTGTGGTGCTATTGTAGATTTTTATTCTGATACGACCATATTTCGACCACCATTTTTTGCTTTATAGAGCATTAAGTCAGAATTGTTTATAGTCTCTTCTAATGATTCATCCTCTTCATGAAGCACAACCCCGATAGAGATAGTAAACTTAATAAACTCTTCGTTCTCAAGTTGATAACTATATTTCTCAACCTCAAGACGAATTCTTTCAAAAATATTTAATGCTGTATCACGGCTTATATTTTTAATAACGACACAAAACTCCTCTCCACCAAATCGTGCAACTAAATCATTATGACCTGTAGAAGTTCTTAAAATATCAGAAAGTGCTGTGATGACTTTATCACCAATATCATGACCATACTTATCATTTATCTTTTTAAAGTGGTCAATATCTATCATAGCGACAGCATAATTCTCTTGAGTCTCAGCAATGTCAGCTTCATACTTCTCCATCGCTTCAAAAAAGTAGCGACGGTTATAAAGACCAGTGAGGTAGTCACGATTGGCATGATTTGTGATAAGTTGGATGTTTTCAAGTGCTTCGATAGTGTTGTTTACACGACAAGAGAACTCCTCTTTCGAGAAGGGCTTTGTGATGAAGTCATTTGCTCCAGCTTTGAGAAAGATAGCATTCACTTCATTGTCTTTGTTTGAAGATACAGCAAGGATAGCAAGGTCATTTTTAGACTGCTCTTTTCGGATTTCATAAGTGAGTTCTAGTCCATCCATAACTGGCATATTGTAGTCCGTAAGAACAAGAGTTATCTCTTGATGCAGTTTTAAATAGTTAAGAGCTTCTTCCCCATGTGCAACTGTAATAACTTTAAAAAACATATTTTGTAAAAGTGCTTGCATCTGTTTGCGAAATACCATGGAGTCATCAACTACTAAAACAGTATGGTTCTTGTTTCTTTCTAGTCTCTCTATCGTTTGAATGATATAGTTTATATCATCAACTCCACCTTTATTGACATAGTCAATGATATTTTTCTTTAACATCGACTCACGAAATGTTTTATCGATATTACCACTAAGAACAATAACTCGATTTTCTTTGGAAATGGCATAATCAACTATCTCACCGTTTGGAGCATCAGGAAGGTTAATATCAAGTAGAGTGATGAAATAATCATACATCTTCAAAAAGAGTTTAGCTTCTGCTAAAGAGTAGGCTACATCTACTTGAAAGTCAAGCGCAGCTTCTAGTTTCTTAGATATAAGTTTTACAAGTGTTTTGTTGTCGTCTACTATTAGAATTCTTTTATTCATTTTTTCTCTCCAAATAATGTTTCATATTTTACACAAGTTTAGCTGATTTTATAGTAAAAATGGATATTATTTGCTTATGAATTATCTAAATGTTGCCATAGAAAAACTTTCTCAAAAACAAAATATCTTTTTAACTGGTGGTGCAGGTGTTGGAAAAACGACTATTACACGTGAAGTGATAGAACATTTTGAAAGTGAAGCAAAAAAAGTAGCTAAACTAGGCTCAACTGGGATGGCAGCAACACTCATAGGTGGGCAGACTCTGCATAGTTTTTTAGATCTTGGTATCTGCGATAGTGTCGAAGCACTTGAAGAAAAAGGTAAGTTTGAAGCCAAAAAGAAGATAAAAAAACTCATAAATGCTATGGATGTACTTGTTATAGATGAGATAAGTATGGTGAGTGCTGAGCTTTTTGAGATGATAAGTCTGCGTTTACAACAAGCTGAGTTTCATGGGGTTCTTTTGGTGGTTGGTGATTTCTTGCAACTCCCTCCTGTTGTACGAGGTTCAAGCGAGGTACACTTCGCATTTGAGTCTAAGGCATGGCAAAAGATGGCGTTTGAAAAAATAGAACTTACTCATATCTATAGAACAGATGATGTCGCGTTTATAGAGCTTCTGAATGCTGTACGTTTTGGGCATGTTGATGAATCGGTGCATAACCAGCTTAATGAGTACATCAAACCACTTCCCGATGATATGAGCAAGTTCACCTTTCTTTTTGGGAAAAATAATTCTGCAAACTATCACAATAAAATGCAACTCGAACATATAGAGAGTGATCTTTTTGTAAAAGAAGCAGAGATCATAAAACATCTTAAATCAACGAAAGAGAGTGAGATAGAACGCTTTATGAGTGATGCGAGAATAGAGCAAAACCTAGAACTCAAAATAGGGGCACCTGTACTTTTCACAAGAAACTCGTGGAACTACTTTAATGGTGAACGCGGAGTAGTTGTCAATATAAATGAGGCTTATCTCTATGTGCAAAAAAGTGATGGAAAAGTCATAAAACTAGAGAGTGTAGCCCAAAGCAAAACGCGATGGAGTGAGAAGAGTGTAGGTGGCAAAAAAGAGATGATAGAAGAGAATCTTTTTAGTGTCTATCAGTTCCCCATCAAACTTGCTTTTGCCATAACCATCCACAAGTCACAAGGGATGAGTATAGAAGATCTTATCATAGAAACAAACGAAATCTTCGCCCCCTCACAGTTTTATGTAGCACTCTCCCGAAGCTCTAATCCCCAAAACTTAAATCTAATAGCCCCAAGAAAACAGTGGTATGATTTGGCTTATGTGAATGATAGGGCTATGGGGTTTGTCAAAGATGATACAATCTAAAAGATTTTCCCGTACCCTAGGGTCACAAGGATAAGAATAAAAAAGCCTGCCTTTTGGAACATTGATTTTATAAACTTCAGCTATATTTTTTAATTGAGTGGATATAATATAAGACAAATTGATTTTAATCATAAAAATTATGGAGTTGTGTTCTTGCCAAAAATAACAAAATGTTTTAAAGCTTACTCTTCAATACTTAATTTAAAAGTTCTTGAAAATGGTAATATTATTTTTGCTACAACAAATAGTGGTGTGAGAGTTGTTGATGGGCAAGATTATTCTGTATTGTCAAATATACTTCCAGAGCAACTTACTCAGAGGACAGCATCTGTTCTCTTTAGTGCAGATGCCAGAGTTGCTGTATTTGTAAATAATGATAGTATTGAGATAATGCTCTTACCGACACAAGTAATTATAAAAACTATAAAAATACCTCATGAGAAGATAGATATTATCGGTTTTGATCCAACTTCAACATATATTATAATTGGTACAGAGAGAGGAAGAGTACTCCAGTACAGATTTAATAGTAGTCAACAGTTATCAAGACTTTGCTCATTTCCTTATCTCCTTCCCGATGAAAAATATTCTCAAAAAGAAAAAAACTATGTAAGTGCTTTTGCTTTTTACAAGGAGAAATTTGCTTGTAGTGGTTATGGGGGTGCTATTTATGTCTTCAATCTACACTCAAAAGATAATACAAAAGTTATTACAAGATTGAGAGCGAGAGCAAAGATAGAGAGCCTGTACTTCCTTGATGAAAAGTATCTTATTAGTGGAAATAGTGAGGGTGTAGTAGAGATAATATCTTTAGAAGATACTTCAAAAATTCAAAGACTAAATGCTCCTTTTTTGAACATAAAAAATATTGTAGCGATGCCAAATAGGGACTATATCCTTGTGAGTTCAAATAAGGATTATATCTCTCTTATAAATATTAAAACATTACAAGTTATAGAAAATAAATACCTAATATTTGATGCAAAAATAGATAAGGTAGTTCAAAAAGATGAAGAATCTCTTCTTGTAGTCTTAAAAGATGCAACAGTTGTCAATGTGGAGCTAGTAAATCTAAGTAGCTTAAGGTTACTTGTAGAAGAAAATAAACTTTATGAAGCCTATAAGCTCCTTCATAAAACTCCAATGTTAAGAGGATCTAAAGAAAATAGCTATTTAGAAGAGTGTTTTGCAAATAGTCTTAAGAAAGCTATACACTATC
>JALUKS010000216.1 GCA_027056465.1 Sulfurimonas sp. | reverse complement strand
AGAAGATAATTGATCAAGATTTGAGCATTGAAAAAGGTGCTGTAAAAATTGTTTATGGTTTTAATAAGGGCTATTATTTTACTTTTTTAAAGGGATTTTGTGCTCATAATAAAATAGATATTACCGTGCCATATAGAGAGTTAGAAGAGCATCAGAAAAAAGCGATACTGCATGGAAACATCGATGAGGTAAGCTTTCTTTGGAAGAAGCATGAGGTCAAACGACTCTTTCCTGGGATTATCCGTATCGCTTACGATATGTTCAAAGATGAGAAAGAGCTTCAAGATTATATGAGTGAAAAGGTGTGTGATGTTTGTGATTCGCATCGTCTTAAACGCGAAAGTCTAGCTGTTAGAGTAGGGGATAAAGGCATCGCTGATCTGCTTGATATGCCGATAGCTAAAAGTTATGAGTGGTTCGCAAATGAAGAGAATTTTAGCTATATGAGTGCGCAAGATATACAAATCTCTGCACCTATCTTAAATGAAATCCGTGAGCGTTTATACTTTCTTTTTGATGTTGGTTTGGGCTACATTACACTCGGTCGTGATGCTCGTACTATTTCGGGTGGAGAGGCGCAGCGTATTCGTATCGCTTCGCAGATAGGTTCAGGATTGACTGGCGTTTTATATGTGCTTGATGAGCCAAGTATAGGACTTCATGAACGCGATACTCTTAAACTCATAAGAACACTTCGCTCACTCCAAGAGAAAGGCAATAGCGTCATCGTGGTTGAGCATGACAAAGAGACTATAGAAAATGCCGACTTTATCATCGACATCGGTGAGGGTGCTGGAAAATTTGGTGGGGATGTTGTCTTTTCAGGAACACTTGAGAAGCTTAAAAAAGCGAAAACAGTTACGGCAGATTATCTTTATGGTCGTAAAAAGATAGAGTATTTTTATAGACGTAAACAAGAGAAATTTATAGAGATAAAAAATGTAACGATTAACAACATCAACAAGCTAAGTGCAAAAATCCCACTTAACAACTTCGTATGTATCACAGGTGTGAGTGGCAGTGGCAAGAGTTCGCTGATGCTCCAAACGCTACTTCCAACAGCACGAGAGCTTTTAAATCATGCACGAAAGGTAAACAAAGTCGCAGGTGTGGAGATAACAGGCTTAGAAAATGTCGATAAGGTTATCTACCTAGACCAAAGCCCAATAGGGCGAACACCACGCTCAAACCCAGCCACCTACACAGGGGTAATGGATGAGATAAGAAATCTCTTTAGCCAGACAAAAGAGTCACAGATACGAGGCTACACAACCTCGCGTTTTAGTTTTAATGTCAAAGGTGGTCGTTGTGAGAAGTGTCAAGGGGAGGGGCAGATAAAGATTGAGATGCACTTCTTGCCAGATATTTTAGTCAAATGTGACACTTGTCATGGCACTCGTTACAACCAACAAACGCTAGAGGTTTTCTATAAAGGCAAGACTATTAGTGATGTTTTATCTATGTCCGTAGATGAGGCATTTGAGTTTTTTGCACCTATTCCAAAGATTCACTTAAAGATGAAAACACTCGTAGATGTGGGTCTAGGCTACATCACCCTCGGACAAAACGCAGTAACCCTTTCAGGTGGGGAAGCACAACGTATTAAACTCGCTAAAGAGTTAAGCCGAAAAGATACAGGAAAAACACTCTACATCTTAGATGAACCGACAACAGGACTTCACTTTGCCGATGTGGATAGACTCACAAATGTTCTCCATAAGTTTGTAGAGCTCGGTAACTCTATGCTCATTATCGAGCATAACTTAGATATGATTAAAAATGCTGACTGGGTTATAGACATGGGTCCAGAGGGTGGCTCTGGTGGTGGACTCATCATCGCAGAGGGAAGCCCTGAAGATTTGGCTGAGAGTTATGAGGCTACTGGTTCGTTTACGGGTGAGTATTTGAAAAAAGAGTTGGCTTTGC
>JALUKS010000215.1 GCA_027056465.1 Sulfurimonas sp. | reverse complement strand
CTTGATGGTTTTGAACTCTCAATGTTTGCTATCTGTGATGGGGATGACTATATCCTGCTCCAAGCTGCACAAGATCATAAACGTGTAGGCGATGGCGATACAGGTCCAAACACTGGTGGAATGGGTGCTTATGCTCCAACACCACTTGTCGATGAAGAGCTTTACCAAAAAGTACGCGACCGTGTTATCCGTCCTACTTTAGATGGTATGAAAGAGGAGGGTGCTCCTTTTGAAGGTGTACTTTTCATAGGTATCATGGTAGTAAATGGTGAGCCAATTACACTAGAGTTCAATGTCCGTTTTGGAGACCCTGAGTGTGAGATCCTTATGCCACTTATGACATCTTCAGTTTCAGATATGTTTCATAAAGCAGCGACAAATAGACTCTCAGATATTCAAGTAGAGTTCTCTTCGCAGTATGCCGTGGGTGTTGTTATGGCGAGTGAAAACTACCCATACTCAAGTGCAACTCCTGCTGAAATCATCGTAGATGAAGTGCTTCATGAAGAGATAGAAAAAAATACACATATAGCCTATGCAGGTGTCACGAGAGAAGATGATAAACTCTATGCGACTGGTGGTCGCGTTTTAGTATGTGTTGGTTTAGGCGACACTATCAAAGAGGCTCGAAATCGCGCATATCTTCGCTGTGGTCAAGTCCACTTCGCGGGTAAAAAAATCCGTACAGATATAGCTTACCAAGCGCTTTAGGAACTCTAATTTTGAATGAAGAGATAACAGAGATACTCCATAGAGAGGGTTTAGTTTTAGCAGATACTAAAAAGCGTGCAGTAGCTTTTGTTATAGATGAACTTTTGCTCTCATTTATTCTCATAGTTGCTCTTTGGGACTCTTTTTCTCAGGCACGTACTACAGAAGCCATAATAGCCTTGACTAATAGCTTTGTATTTGAGTATATGATGATGAAGATTATCTATCAAGCTTTTTTTGTTATGCAATATGGTGCAACTCTTGGTAAATTAGCTATGAAAATCCGTGTTATTGAGATAAGAACAGTTGCTAATCCTAATGTTATTGTTGCACTTAATCGTGCAATATTTCGTATCATAAGTGAGATGCTTTTCTATCTTGGTTTCTTATGGGGAATTCTTAATCCAAACAAACAAACATGGCATGATCTCACAGCAAGAACTTTGGTTATAAATGCTTAAATTTTTCTTTCTTATATCCCTCTTTTCCCTTTCCTTATTTGCTGCAAACAAGGTAGAAATTTATGCTTCAAAAATGGTATCAAAGGTAGAAAATGTAGAAGCAAATAGTGGTGTCACAGTGGTGTATGAAAACTATATTATTACTGCTGGTAGGGCTATCTATAATAGAAAGAGTGGTGATTTGGAACTCTTTGGGAATATTCGTGTAAATAATGGTGCTGAGTATAAAGTACTCGGAGATTATGCCAAACTCAATATCGCAAAAAAAGAGAAATTTTTCAAACCTTTCTATATGATGAATAAAAAATCAGAGCTTTGGATGAGTGCGGATGATGGTGTAGCAAAAGAGAAACTTTTTGATATACATAGTGGAACAATGAGTGGCTGTAATCCAATAGATCCAAAATGGAAGATGGAATTCTCTTCTGTAGATTATGATGGCGATGCCAAATGGATTAATATTTACAATGTTAGACTTTATATCGGTGACATTCCTCTACTCTATACCCCCTATTTTGGCTATTCAACAGATACAACTAGACGCACTGGACTTCTAATGCCTTCTGTAGGACTCTCTAATAGTGAAGGTGTTTATTATGCACAGCCTATCTATATTGCTGAGCAGAACTGGTGGGATATGGAAGTAACTCCTCAAGTGCGAACTATCCGAGGAGAAGGAATTTACCAGACTTTTCGTTTTGTAGATTCTGCAGTCTCACATGGTGAATTTACAACAGGTTATTTTAAAGAGAATGATGAGTATTTTAAACAACAGAAACTTGAAAATCAAAAGCATTATGGTTTTAACTTTAAATATAATAATGATGACTTTATAAATAGTTGGTTTGGGACACATTTGAAAGGGCAATCAGCAATCTATGCAGATTTAAGTCAAATGAATGATGTTGATTATATAAACCTTGCCAAGAACGATGCAATTAAGAGTTCGACTTCAAACCAAGTACTTTCACGTATTAATCTTTTTTATAATAATGAGGATCAATATTTTGGCTCATATCTTAAATATTATCAAAACCTTACAGCCACACCACTAGAACAAAAACAGTCACTACAGAAGTTACCAACACTGCAGTATCATCACTACTTAAACACTTTTTTGGATAATCATCTCCTCTATGATTTTGATATGAAGACAGATAATAGCTATCGACAAGATGGAAAAACAGTTACACAAACTGAGGCTAAACTTCCAATAACTCTACAGACTTCTTTTTTTGATGAGTATTTAAACCTTGTTTATTCTTCAAACTTCTATTTTCAACACTCACATTTTTCTGGTTCAGACAAGAGTGATGCTACAAAACCTACCGAATATGAAGATGGATATTATGCTAGTAACTCAAATAGTATCTCTCTTTTTACCGAGTTAACAAAGGCTTATGAGGAGAAGTCACATGTTATATCTCTTGAAGTCAGGTATGATGAACCAGGTTCAGAACTGCGTGATGGATATTATGAAAAGTTTAAGAGTTGCCAACTCTCTTCAAGTGCACAAGAGTGTGAATTTTACAATATTAGATCAAAGCAAAAAGAGGCACATCTGGAATTTATAGAGTATGTTTATGGAGCCAATGCTTCACAGATACTCTACCACCGTCTCTCTCAAGCTGTTACATTTAAGGATAATAATCAGTCATATAGTGAACTTGAAAATGAGTTCGATTATAAGGTGACAGATTATTTAAGTTTTTATAATGATATGTTTTACGATTATAAAGAGGGTGCATTATCAAAAGCACTCAATAAAGTAACACTGAACTCATATGGTGTTACTACAAGCATTTCACACCTCTATAAAGATAATTTTAAAAAAGATCTTCCAGATAAAGAGAGATATACGAGTTATGTTACATCTACCTTTGGCTATGTCTACAGTAGTCACTACTCTTTTGATGCACTCTATAATTATGATGTAACAAAGGATGAAACTAAAAGTAGAGGCATCGGTCTTATGTATAAGAGTAAATGTTTAGATTTTGGAATCAAGTATCAAGAAAATAGACGCCCAATAGCAGCTAATGATCCAAATAATCCAAACTCATTCGTCTATGATAAGTTTATATTTTTCTCTCTTGTTCTTAAGCCAATTATGCAAAATAGTGGCGATGCACTTTTCACATACCAGCTACCTAAGAAAGATAAGTAAAGGTAAATTCCTATGAAAGAGTATAAGCATATTTTAGAAAATAGAGTAGATGCTGCATATCAACTTCTCGATATTATTCCTGTTAATAAGCTCAAAGATGAGAAGTGGCAGATAGTAGCTACTTCTAAAGGAGGACTCTCTTTGGGTTCCCTCTTGATAAAAAAACTTCACAATTCTTTAGAGGCACTCTTTATGGCACCTATCATGGCACCTAACAATCCAGAGTGCGAGGTAGCACGTGTGAGTGAGACCGAAGAGATAGTTATAAATGAAAAATTGGTAACTGCATTTGATATTCAGTACGATTATATCTATGGTGAAGCACATAGAAAGCATGAAGAGGATATACTTAGTTATATTTATCAGTTTAGAAAGGGTCGACCTTTTGCTTCTATGAGTGACAAGATAGTTATGCTTGTTGATGATGGAAGTGAAACAGGGAGTCGTTTTTTGACAGCACTTAAAACTGTACTCGCTCAGAAGCCAAAGGCCATCTATATAGCAGTACCCGTTTTACCTACAGATGTTTTAGAACTGCTAGAGCCTTTTGTGGATAATATATTTTTTCTTTATGCTATAGATGACTTTGTGCAAACAAGTCTTTACTATAAAAATTTAGAAAAAGTAGAAGATGAAGAGATAGAAAAATTATTAGAGGAAAATAGATGACATACGATGTAAGTTTAGAATTAGAAAATAGAGAAGAGTCCTACTCATTTAAAGATGTAGCAAAACAAGCAAATGGTGCTGCATGGATTAAATCGGGTAAAACAGTTATTTTAGCAACTGTAGTGATAGATGAGACAGAGATAGTAAAAGATGATTTTTTACCTCTTACTGTTCAGTATATAGAGAAAACTTATGCAGCAGGAAAGATTCCAGGTGGATTTTTTAAACGCGAAACAAAACCTAGTGATTTTGAGACACTTACTTCTCGTATAGTTGATCGTTCACTTCGCCCACTTTTTCCAGCTGGTTTTGGACATCCAACACAAGTAACTATTATGGTTTTTTCAGCTGATAGTGAGTCGGATCTTCAAGTCTTAGCACTCAACGCAGCATCAGCAGCACTCTTTACTTCAGATATAGATATTAACACTTCTGTATCTGCTGTTCGTGCAGCAAAAGTTGATGGCGAGTTAGTGCTTAATCCAACTCTTTCACAACTCAAAAACTCTACACTAGACCTTTATCTCTCTGGAACAAAAGAGGATCTTCTCATGATAGAGATGCGCGCTTTTGGTAGTGAATCTATTGCAGTGATAGATATGCCACTCGATCCTATGCTTGACCCTACTATGATAGGTGATGTTGTTAGCTCTCATGTCTCAAACACGATGAGTGAAGATGAACTTATAAGTGTGTTTGAAAAGACAGAAGCTGAACTTTTTGCTGCAAATGCAAAGTATGAAGCTGCGTTTACTCCACTAAGAAAAGAGCAAGTGCCACTTGACCTTAAAGCTCACTCTTTAAATGAAGAGATGGTTTCCTATGTGAGAGATAACTGTATGGGCGACATAAAAGATGCGATGAACCAGATGGCAAAGTCAGAACGTTCAACTGCACTCAGAGCGCTTCGTAAGTCAATCCTTACTACAAAAGAGGAGTGGGCAACAGTAGAACTAGAAGTGCAACTCAAAGATGCTGTAAATGCAGTGAAAAAAGAGCAGGTTCGCGCACAGATTTTAAACGAAAATGTACGTGCTGATGGTCGTGCTTTAACTGAAGTGAGACCTATCACGATAGATACAAATGTACTTCCAAATGCACACTCTTCATGCCTCTTTACTCGTGGGCAAACGCAGGCTCTTGTAGTGCTTACTATGGGTGGGGTAAAAGATGCACAGATGTTTGAGTCACTTACAGATACACAAACGCAGAATGAAAACTTTATGGTACATTACAACTTTCCAGGTTTCTCAGTTGGTGAAGCAAGTCCAGTTATGGGAACTAAGCGCCGCGAACTCGGTCACGGTAACTTAGCAAAACGAGCTTTAGCTCCAGCGATAAACCTAGATGGAGAGACAGTGCGTTTAGTTTCAGAGATATTAGAGTCAAATGGTTCTTCATCTATGGCAACAGTTTGTGGTGGTTATATGGCACTTCGTGCAGCCGACATCGAGACAAGTGATACTATCGCTGGAATCGCTATGGGTATGGTAAGTGAGGGCGATAAGTATGCTATCCTTTCAGACATTATGGGTCTTGAAGATCATGATGGAGATATGGACTTTAAAGTAACTGGTTCAAAAGAGGGTATCACTGCTATGCAGATGGATATCAAACTCGGTGGCATCTCTTTAAATATTCTCAAAGAAGCTCTTTATCAAGCGAAAGAGGGACGCTCTCATATCATCGACATTATGTTAGAAGCTGAATCAAAGATAGAGTTTAATGATGGCGTTCTACCAAGTGTTGATTTCTTTCATATCCATCCATCTTTCATAGGCGAGGTTATCGGTCAAGCTGGTAAAACTATCCGTGAGATGATTGAGAAGTTTGAAGTGGCTATTGACATCGACAAAAAAGATGGAAAAGTGAAAATCACTGGTAAAAATAAAACAGGTGTTGCTGGCGCTCGTAATCATATAGAGAGTATAGTAAATGCTCCTAAAAAAGAGAAAGTAAAGTATGAAGTTGGTCAGCAGTATGAGGGAATAGTGAAACGCATAGTGGATTTTGGTGCATTTGTAGAGCTACCTGATGGTACAGATGGGCTTCTCCATATCTCTAAAATCTCTAAAGAGCGTGTGCAAAATATCTCAGATATTTTCTCAGAAGGCGATAAAGTAAAAGTGGAAATTCTTGAGTTCAAAGGGAACAAAATATCTTTAGGAAGAGTTTACTCATAGTTTAAACTCCTTTTTAGAACTTTTCTACTATAATTCGACTATCAATTTTTAGTAGGGAAATCCTAGCATTTATGTGTGGGTTGCTTTATCGCAAGATAGGGTTACGCTATCCGAACAATGTTGTAATAATATTAAGGACAATTTTATGAAAAAAATTCTTTTTCTTTTAGTAGCATTTTCAGCTGCTGCATTCGCTAATGATGGTGAAGTTGCAAACCAAACACTTAAAGCTTACTCTATGATCGCTGCTGGTCTTGGACTAGGTCTTGCTGCATTAGGTGGAGCTATCGGTATGGGTCATACTGCTGCTGCAACTATCGCTGGTACTGCACGTAACCCAGGTCTTGGTGCTAAACTTATGACTACAATGTTCATCGCTCTTGCAATGATCGAAGCACAAGTTATCTATGCACTAGTAATTGCGTTAATCGCACTTTACGCTAACCC
>JALUKS010000214.1 GCA_027056465.1 Sulfurimonas sp. | reverse complement strand
CCAGTACACAATTGGAGTCAAACTATTTCGCAATTAGCCATCTTTTTTGAGGGCAGACTGGATGAGTACTTGGAGCTGTAACTAGGTGTTACTTTTGGTAGCTGACACAGAATTTTTTACGGTCTCAAGAATTCACTCATCTTTTTTCTTCTCTTAACATCTCTATAAATTCTTTATCGAATCCTGTTATGAGGACTATAGTCTCATTATCTAAACCTTGTAAAATTGACTTTTTAGCGATATCAATTTTTCCTTGTTCTATCCCTTGTTCAATCCCTTCTGCCTTTGCTTTTCTCTTAGCAGTTTTAAGGGCATTAATCTCATCAAAGGCTTTGAGGGTCATATAGTCATAAACTTCTAACTCTTTTTTATTCCAGTTACATTGCGATGCTAGAAAAAATGCATCTTTGAACTCTTCTATAGTTTCATACTCTTTAGGTATGAGTTCAAAGTCATCTGCATATTTTATAAAGTATATCCATTTATCTAAGATGGTAGATAATTCTGATAATTTTTTATCAAATTTACTGAGTTCTATAAAAGTAAATTCAAAGTCATCAAGGTCTTGTTTTAATGTCTCTTGGTTTGTGATAAGGTGTCTTGATATATACTCTTTGTTGTCAAATATGCTAAAGTTTAGGATTCCTATAAAGTAAACTTTTTGAAGTTTTTCATAGTCTCCACCTTTTGGAAGTTGTTCTACATAAGCTTTTGAGGTATAAAAGAGACTGCGTTTATGAAAATCACCCAAATCTTTTCTTTGCATTTCCACTATGAAAGTATCACCCTTTTTGTTTGTTGCTTTTATATCGAGTATAGTCTCTTTAAGTTCAGGAACTTGCGGTAATTGATAGGGGTTCGTTAGAGTAACATCTACAATAGTTTTCTCTTCTTTAAAGTCTAAAACACTATTTAAAAAAGAGATGAGGATACTTTTGTGTTGTTCATTACCAAATATCTTTTTAAAGGCAAGGTCATTTTTAGGGTCTGCGAATTTCATGGTTAGTTTCCTTCTTTAATAGAGAGTATTTTAGCATAAAATGTATTGTACTTCGATGAGTGATACAATGCACATTATAAATATCCAAATCTTTACTTATGTAAATTATAATGCTATAATTGTATAAATTACAATATTGGATTAATAATATGTATAAAAGATCAGTAGAAGAAATTTTAAAAGAGGCTATGAATATATCTCCTGTTGTTCTGCTCTCAGGTGCTAGGCAGGTAGGAAAATCAACACTCTCTTTCTCTTTAGATACTCCATATAGAGTATTTGACAATCTTTCAGAGAGAGAAGCTGCAACAACCGATCCTATAGGCTATATAACATCTCTTGCCAAACCTATCACTTTAGATGAGATTCAAAAAGTTCCAGAGATTCTTGAAGGTATTAAGCTTGATGTAGATAATGAACGCATAAATGGTAGCTTCTTGTTAACAGGTTCTGCTAATGTTTTAGATATGAAAAAAGCAAAAGATACACTAGCTGGTAGGCTAATAGAGATAAAAATGTGGCCATTATCTCAAAAAGAGTTACATAATAAAGCTACAGAAAATGTAATTGATTTGTTGTTTGATTTTGAAGTGACTAAGGTAAAATCTGTAAATATTACTTATGAAACTATTTTAGATGCTATCATAAACGGTGGATACCCTGAAATACAGAAGATAGACTCAAAAAGAGGAAAATCACTTTGGTTTAACTCTTATATCAGTACCTATGTAGAGCGTGACATTCGTGATGTAGGAGAGCTTAGAGATATTTCTGCATTTATACGCTTTTTTAACATCATCGCTCCGAGAAGTTGTGGCTTAGTCAATAAGTCTGACTTAGCTTCTGATGCTTCACTTTCAGAGAGTACAGTAAATAACTACTTGAGTATGCTAGAGATGATTTATCAAATCTCTCTGCTTAAACCATATAGTTCT
>JALUKS010000213.1 GCA_027056465.1 Sulfurimonas sp. | reverse complement strand
ACCGATGAGTAAGCCGACAATTATAACACTCCAAACACCTCTTTTTTTACTCCCTTTAAGAGTATCATAATCTCCAATATCTTCTAATTCTGGTTCACTCATAAGTTTTTCCTTTAATATTTATTTGCTAGTATTATACATTTACATCATAAATAGAACTTGAACTCTTCAAGCTAACTCTTTATTTTATATAATCTACAACCTTAGACTCTAAAGCGACACTCTTAATAAACGTAACAACTTTGAGGTGAGCAGGATGTACTGCATAAGATTTTAAGTCTTCTTTTGTCTTAAACGTTGAGTATAAAGAGAGATCAAATGCTCTCTCACTCTCATCAAAATTGATACCAACTTCCATGGATATAAGTTCCTTTATTTTCTTTGGTAATTGCTCTAACACTGCTTTTATCTTTACGAGACTCGCTTTTTTATCTTCTTCTTTGAGTTTAAACATTACTACATGTACTATCATAATTTAATTCCTTACTTTTTTGGCATTCTAGCATAAATTTATATGTATATTGCAAAACTCCTTTACAAAAATACTCAGCTATTAGCGCTAATTTATAAACTCTTGAGAATATCGTTAAAAAGAGGTCTTGAAGCACTCTCTAGTTCTTGACAGTGTGACTGTAAACGCAGCAGTTTTATATAGAGTTCTGATTCTTTTTCACTTACTCTTGATAGTAAGTCATCAAGTAAATTACCAAACGCGAGAACTTCTACTTTTTCATAGAGTTTATTCCCTTTCTCATAAAAACTCGCTGCACCAAAATCACCTAAATAGCAGTACTTATTTTTATTTATCAAAATATTATGTGCATAGAGATCACCATGCATGATAGAGTGTGCATGAAGATGGGCAGAAACTGAAGCTATCTGTTGTGCTATTTTTTGTACTTCTTCGATACTAAAGATAAGTCCCTCTTCATAAGTATCACGACTACAAGTCTCGAAATTTGGAGGATTCCCAAGATTCTTAAACGCAGGGTCAATAAACTCAAGTACTAAACCTAACTGTTTATGTTCTAATCTTGCCAAAACTTTTATGAGGTTGGGATGTTCTCCTGCACTCATACAAGCATTCATTTCATCTTTGGCATAGCCATCACTTGTAACAGCACCTTTGAAAAGTTTTACAGCGACTATCTTGTTAAGCTCTTTGGAGTGCACTCTATATATCTTCCCTGAAGCACCCTCTCCGAGTAGCTTGTCAAGCTCTAAGTCCTGCATTGCAAGTACTTTTATATTTACTTCTTTTGAGAGAGAACAAGGATTACCACTAAATGCTAGCCATGCTAACTTTGGAAGTTCTAAGAGCCATTTTGGAAGTTCTTTCATATTATTTGCTGAGAGACGAATAAGCTCTAAATTTTTCATCGATTGCATACTTTTAGGAAGGGTCTCTAAGAGATTTCCAGCAAGCGGAAACTTCTGCATTTTTTTGAGTTTTCCTATAGAGTCTGGAAGTTTTTTAAGTCTATTATCTGTAAGGATAAGCCAACTTATACTTAGTGGCAATATATCTTCATCAAATGTTTCTATTTTGTTTGCTTTGAGTCCAAGCATATAGAGTTTATTACACCCTTTAAACGCAGAGGGCATTTCAGTGAAAAGGTTGTTTGAGAAAAAAGCAATTTTGAGTTTTTTAAGTCGGCTTAAGTCTGGTAAAGAGTTCAATCTATTGCCACTTAAGTCCAGAAGTTCCAAACTCTCAGCGAGAGAAAATATCTCTTTTGGAAACTCTTCTAAATTCTCAACTATTTTTAATTTCTTTATACCAAAAAGTGAACCACTTCTTAGTTCTTTTAAGGTATGTATCATTGTGAAAGTAAATCTTGAAGTGAAGCTTGTGGAGATTTACCTTCTAACATTTCATACACTTCTTTTGCTATTGGTAGGTATAAATCATTCGTTTTTGAAAGCTCAGCAACTGCATAAGTAGTACCTATTCCCTCGGCTACTTCACCAAGTTCTTCAAGTATCTCCTCTTGAGACTTTCCTTTCGCTATCCCTAAACCAACACGAAAATTACGACTCATAGATGATGATGCTGTAAGAAACAAATCTCCAGCTCCTCCAAGCCCCATAAATGTCTCACTCTTCGCTCCATGAGCCAAACCAAAACGCTCCATCTCAATAAGTCCACGAGAGATAAGTGCAGCAGCAGCGTTTTTTCCAAGTCCTAAGCCTTCACATATTCCAGTAGCTATAGCGATAACATTTTTATAAGCCCCTGCCACCTCTGCACCTACTACATCATTAGAAGTATAGGCTTTTATAAAAGAAGGAAAAAGTCCTGCAAACTCTCTTGCAACTTCTACATTAAGAGAATTGACCACGAGAGCAGTAGGAAGTGACTTTTGTACCTCTACCGCAAATGATGGACCAGAGAGAAACGCGATGTTCTCAGAGGGAACATATTTCTCATATATCTCATTTAAAAAACGACCACTACTCGCTTCTATTCCCTTTGATGCAACAAGTATTTTCTGTCCCCTAAAAACAAAGTTCTCCTCCAACCAACTAGCAATCTGCTGTGCAGGCACGGTAATGACAAGATATTCAGAGTTGAGTATCTCCTCTAAAGAGACAAAATTTACTAATGCTCGTGGTGTTCTTGATGTTATAAGTACATCGTTTTTTTCTGAAAAAGCAAAGGCTAAAGCACTGCCCCATTTACCAGCCCCAATGATTCCAATTGACATATCTATTGCTCCCTATTCTTTTTTCAAAATCTTTTATATCTTGATCAAATCCAACAACGACAAGTACATCATCTTCTTGAACAACATGGCGTTTAGCCTTTGAAGAGTAAATAAACTCACTCTTCATGTCTTTATGCATAATAGAAAGAACAATGATACCATTATAGTGACTCCAGTCAATACTTGAAAGTTCTTCATCTTTGAAATGACTCTCTTTTCCTATCTTTATTTGTGCTATTTTAAGAGCACTCTTCTCATAAAGAATTTCATGTAGTATATCATTAGAGATAGGGTTTTCAAGCATATTTGTGATTATATCTGCTGTTGTCTCAACCAAAGGAATAACTTTATTTGCTCCAGCCATAAGAAGTTTGTTTGCATCCTCTTTATGTGATGCCACTGCAATGATGGAGAGATTCTCATAAGTAGATCGAAGAGAAATAACGAGAAAAACATTCTTGTCCATCTCCTCTAAAACACAAAAGGCTACAGATTTTTTTATATCAATATCATCTTCCATCTCTTGCCAATTATCACTTAAATCAAAGTGTCCAATAGAATACCCCTCTGTTTTCAAATCTTTTTCATAAAGAGAATAAATCTTTACCTTGTCATATTCGTGTTCTACATTTTTGAGCATTTCAATAGAATAGTTGTTATAACCAAAAATTAATGCTGTTGTATCACTCATCATGTATCCTTGTGTGAAGATACTGTTCAAACTCTTTTATAAAAACTTTATACCCTATAACAAGTAAAAAATCTCCTGCTTCTAAAAGAGTCTCCCCCATCGCATTAAAATAAAAATGTTCCCTGTTTTTCTTGTAAACTCCAAGAAGTACCACTCGAAAATCTTTATTATTCAACTCGCTAACAAGAGCATAAGTCTCTAAAATCCTCTGAGTAATTAAAATTTCAGTAATATTTACATTTGATGATTCACTTCTAAGCTCATGCACTACTTCAAATGCTACAGGCTGACCCACTAACTCTTTGGTAATAAGTCCTATAAGTTCTTGTGGATAAATAAGCTTATTTATCCCGGCATACTCTAGCTTCTTACGGTTTGAGTTTTCCATAAGAAGAGAGAGAATATGTACCTCTTTTGAGAGTGAGCGAACTGTTAATGCGGTGTAGACATTTGCAACATCATTTTCATGTAAACATAAGATGGCTTTTACCTGTTTTTCCATACTAAGATGAAGCTTTTTATAACTCTCCGTTTCTCCAGGATCATACTGCAGTGCTGTAAATCCATCATTTTTTGCGGTAGAAATCTTCTGCAAATCTGAGTCCAAAACAATGATAGAACTTCCATGTTTTTTCAATTTTTTTGCCACATCTTGTGCTAAATCTTCATAGCCACAAATAAGATAAACATTTTTAAGTTTTGTAATATCTTCTATAGTCTTAATCTCTTTTATCTCATCAATTTTTTCTGTAAATGCTGAGACAACTAAGGAGGTAGTAAAAGCTAGTACAGCTATACCAGCGATAATGACAACTAAGGCAACAACTCTCCCCTCGTGTGTAATAGGAACAACATCTCCATACCCCACTGTTGAGATTGTAACTATAGACCAATAGACTGCTTCAAACATTGTTTTTACAGGAGATGCAGGATTATTTGCTTCCATCACATAGATAAGAACAGAAGAGACAAAGATGACTACAGAGGCAAAAATACCTAGTGTAAAAAACTCAAACTTTTTACTAGCTAAAACAGAAGCGAGTGTCTGAAAACTATTTGCATAACGAAAGAGTTTAAAAACACGAAAGAGGATAAAGAGTCGTAAAAGCCTCAACTCATGGAAGAAAGGCATAACTGCTAGAATATCTATGATTGCTGTTAGAGAAAAAATATAAGAAAGCTTTACTATTACTATCTTTTTAAAAGCTTTATAAAGATTAACTTCATGTGCTAAAAAGCTATCATGCTCTGCTCTTTCAACAATAATTTTACTTACACTGCTATGAATCCAAAAACGGAAAAGATACTCTATTAAAAAAACTATAGATATAACATAACTGTTAAAGTAAAACAAGTAGTCATGGATTGGATGTTTTACTTCACGGATAAGTACTGCAACACTTATAAATATAAGAGATATCATGAGAATATCAAGATATTTTTTATATCTGTATTTATTGTTATTTAAAAGATTTTCATAAAAATGTTTCCGTGCCTGATAAGATTTTGATGTTTGAAGATAAAATGCAAAATCTATTATCAGTTTTTTAAACATAATCTAGCCTAGTTTAGCTTTGAGAATTTCATTTACTGCTTGAGGATTTGCAGTTCCCTTTGAAGCTTTCATACTCTGTCCTACAAAGAAACCAAATAGCTTCTCTTTTCCACCTTGATACTGTTCTACTTTTTCGGGGTTTGCTGCGATAATTGCATCACAAATTGCTTCTATAGCACCCATATCCGTTACCTGTTTAAGTCCAAGTTTTTCTATAGTTGCATCCACATCTGCTTCTGCATCTTCCATTAAAGCATCAAGTACATCTTTGGCTGCTTTTCCTGAGATAGTTTTATCATCAACTCGTTTTGCTAAAAAGCCAAGTTTTTCTGCATTTACTGGAGAGTTAGAGATATTTACATCTCCTTTTAGACGTGCTGGCATCTCTACTGTTAAGAGTGAAGTAGCAGTTTTAGCACTCACACCCTCCTCTTGCATCATTTTCTCAAAGAAGTGAGCCATCTCAATATTTGCAGTAATTACATCAGCATTATAAGCACTCAATCCAAACTCATTTACAAATCTCTCGCGTTTTGCATCTGGAAGTTCAGGGATTTTTGAATATCTCTCAAACATTGCATCGGTTACTACAGCTTTAAGTAAGTCAGGCTCTGGAAAGTAACGATAATCAGCAGCTTCCTCTTTACCACGCATACTTCGAGTCTCATTTTTCTCTGCATCATAAAGACGTGTCTCTTGACAAATCTCTTCATCATAAAGCCCATCTTCCCAAGCTTCACTCTGGCGTCTCACCTCCACCTCAATCGCTTTTTCTATAAACTTAAATGAGTTGATATTTTTTACTTCAACACGAGTATAAAGTTTCTCATCGCCCTTTGGTCGGATAGAGACATTGACATCTACACGAAATGAACCCTCTTGCATATTTGCATCACCAATATCGAGATAACGGATGATAGAGTGAAGTTTTTTCAGATAAAGCACGGCTTCTTCAGCACTTCTCATATCTGGCTCAGTTACTATCTCAAGAAGAGGAGTTCCTGCACGATTGAGATCTACTTTAGAAATATCGCCATCATGAATATTTTTTCCAGCATCTGCTTCAATATGAGCAAAACCTACACGAATAGTTTTCTCTTTACCATCCCCAAGCATGATATCAAGCGTACCATTTTGAATAACAGGAGTATAAAACTGAGTAATTTGGTAAGCTGTTGGACTATCTGGATAGAAGTAAGACTTACGGTCAAAGTATGAAGTACGATTGACAGTAGCACCAAGAGCAGTTCCAAGCATAACTGCTTTTGCAAGTACCTCTTGATTTAACACTGGTAATGCACCTGGAAGAGCTAAACATGTAGGACAAGTATTTGTGTTCTGTATGTGGTTAAAACTCGTTGGACACGAGCAAAAAAGTTTTGTTTTTGTGTTTAACTGTACGTGGACTTCAAGACCAATAACTACTTCAAACATAGATTTCCTTCAGTAAATAAATTATAATTCCTTTATTTTAGCGAAATTTTGCTTTTAAAAAACTAGAATAGATAAGATACTTTTAAGATAGCTACTTATTTCTTAAATTTTTAATAAGATTTTCATCAAGTCCTGTTTTTAGTGATATAGTTTTATCATCTAAAATATCTAAGAGATTTTTAGCGATATTAATCTTTTCTTCTTCCTTGCCTTTTTCAATCCCCTTCTTCATCCCCTTCTCAATCCCCTGTTTCATCCCATCAATTCTACCAACTACATAGGTTGATTCATAAG
>JALUKS010000212.1 GCA_027056465.1 Sulfurimonas sp. | reverse complement strand
TCTATGCTCCTTAGAAACGCAGGTATCGCATTTACTCAAGAGAGTGTCGATTTTGATGAAGATAGCATAGTCGCAAGCTCTCCAAAAAACTTCGTCTATCAAGCAACACTTGGCAAGTACACTGCTAACATAACTGCGTTTGGGTGTGAAGATATGCCTCTTCTTGTAGCTGATACAGTAGTCACTTCACAAGGGCATATTCTAAGAAAAGCAAAGTGTGTAGATGATGCTCGTAATATTTTAATGACACAGAGTGGAAATATTACGAGCATTATTACCTGTATGATTTATGAGTCAAAAGCAAAAAAAGTGATAGATATTTCGCAAACGGATTATCTCTTTTCTGATTTTGATTTGGATGATTTGGATGCCTACTTAGAGAGTGGCGAGTGGCGAGGGAAAGCTGGGGCTTGTATGGTGGAGGGTTTTTGTAAACGCTACATCAAAGAGGTTCGAGGTTTCGAATCAACTGCTATGGGGTTGAGTCTTGAAGTTTTACAACAGTTTATGGGAGAGTTTTAAATGTATATTTCATTTGAAGTTATTATCATAGTTGTTTTAGCACTGCTTCTATTTATAGCCTACCTAAGTAAAAGTTTTATCAAGCACTTTTCAAGAGAGCAAGCTTACTATAAGGCTATAATAGATACCTCTACAAATATCGTTTTACTTAGTGATACAAAGAAAATAATTAGTGTCAATAAAACATTTTTTAACTATTTTCAAGGTTTTAGAGATATTGCAGAATTTTCTAAAAAACATGATTGTATTTGTGATTATTTTGTAGAGGAAGATGGGTATCTTTCTACCATTAATGATGGTGTAGTTTGGAGAGAGTATCTCGTGACTTTTAAGATGTCAAAGCATAAGATAAAGATGAAGATTGATGATGAATACTACTACTTTTTAGCCTCTTCCTCACTGATAGATGAGAAGAATAATGTCTATGCACTTATACTTTCAGACATCACAGAACAAGAGACAATATACAATGAACTTCTCTCCCGAAGTGTCAAAGATGAACTTACCCACATAGGTAATAGAAAACTCTATAGCGAGGTACTCTCTAAGCAGATTATATTAGCACAGCGTTATATCCATCCTTTTTCTCTTCTTCTTTTAAATATTGATTTTTTTAAGCAAATTAACGACTCTCTCGGACATGACATAGGTGATAAGGTACTCAAAGAGTACACACGTCTTATATCTTATAGTCTAAGAGAAGTTGATATTTTTTGTAGAATTGAAGGAGAAGAATTTATTGTTATTCTTCCCTATACGACAAAAGATAAAGCATATCTACTTGCACAAAAACTTCGTTTACTGGTAGAAGAACATAAACAGATCACCCCTATAACTATGAGTTTTGGGGTAGTAGAGTATGTTAAGGGTGATGATAAAAAGAGTCTTTTCAAACGTGCAGATAAAGCTCTGCATAGAGCAAAAGAGAGTGGTCGAAATAAGGTGATTATAGGTTAATGTTTTATGCAAAAGAGCTAAAAGCACTGAAGAAATCAGGGCGATACAGAACACGAGAATTAGTGAGAAATGATTTAAAAGATTTTGCTTCAAACGATTATCTTGGACTTGCACACAAAAAAATCCTTCATACAAATGCAGCACAAAAACTTTCCACACTTGAAGTCAATGCTTCAAAAGCATCCATGCTTGTCAATGGCTATCATCAAGTACATAAGGATTTTGAAGAAGCACTCTGCAAGGCAAATGACTTTAACTCTGGAGTTATTCTTGGCAGTGGGTTTAATGCAAATATAGCACTAATTGAGGCCCTTGTAAGAAAGGGTGATACTCTTTTTATGGATGAACTGTATCATGCTTCAGGAGTTCTTGCTTCAAAGATTAGTGGTATAAATGTAGTTTTTTTTGCACATAATAATATGCAAGAGTTAGAACAACTCCTCAAAAACTCGCAAGCAAAACGCAAGATAGTGGCTGTTGAGGGAATATACTCAATGGATGGGGATATTTGTGATGGGGATATTTTTCGAGTTACTACAGAGCAAAATGCTCTTTTAATTGTTGATGAGGCACATAGTAGTGGTGTTTTAGGAAAAAATTTAATGGGACTTTTTGATTACTATGACATCACACCACAAAAAAATCATATCAAGATGGGAACACTTGGCAAAGCTTATGGAAGTTTTGGGGCTTTTATCTTAGCAGATGAACATATTGTTGACTATCTTCTTAACCGTGCAAAGCCTATTATATATGCCACTTCTCTCTCTCTTTACGATACACTTTTAGCACACGAATCTCTTCGTTATATTTTGGAAAACACAAATAATTTACGTAAAGAGATAACACTAAGACAAAAAATAATCAAAGAAGAACTAGGTATAGAAGTGGAGGGGCTTATAGTACCTCTTCTTATAGGCGATAACAAAAAAGTATTAAAGATAAAAGAGAAACTTATATCTCAAGGCTACTCAGTAGGGGCAATTCGTCAGCCAACAGTAGCAAGTGCCATAGTGCGTTTAGTCGCTAGAGTAGGTGAACCCTCTAAAGAGTTAAGAGCTTTGTGTAAAAATTTGGTTACAATAAAAAATGAATATTAAAAAACTCAGTATCAAGTATAAAGAGAAGCTTTTCGTTGATATTTCTTTTGAAGTGAAGCACTCTTTAGCCCTTGTCGGACAGAGTGGTAGTGGAAAAAGTTTGACACTGAAAGCTCTTTTAGGAATGTTACCATCGAGTATGAGCTTAGAAGAGGAGATAGAGAGTAGTTTTACTCTTAAGGTGGGGAAGAGTGTGGCGTTTATACCGCAAAATCCTTTTACAGCCCTCTCTCCTCTTACTAAGATAAAGCGACAGTTTTTTGTAAATGAGTTAAGAGTAAAAGAACTTTTTAAAGAGGTTGGACTCCAAGAAGAGCTTCTTGAACGCTATGCTCCAGAGCTTTCAGGTGGGCAACTTCAGCGTGTTATTATCGCAATGGCTTTGAGTTCAAAACCAAAGCTTTTACTCTTAGATGAGCCAACAACTGCATTAGATCCTGAGACTCGTGAGCATATTATTGCACTCTTAAAAAGATTGCAGGCTCAAGAGAACTTTCTTATGCTCTTTGTGACACATGATATAGCTTCGGTGGAACACCTATGCCAGGAGATTTGTGTCTTAAAAGAGGGTAGAGTAGTAGAGAGTGGTGCGATGCAGAGTGTTGTGCAAAATCCACAAGAAGCATATACAAAAAAATTAATTCAAGCAAATTTTGCAAATAGGGAATTTAGACAATGAAATATATAAAACGAACACTTATTACTCTATTTATAGTAGGGATTATCTCTCCTTTTGCAGTTGTAGGATATTTTCTTTTTGCTTATGACTATGATATCTCTAAGCTTGTTAATTATCATCCAGAGCTTACAAGTCGTATTTATGATAAAGATGGAAACAAAATTGCAAATATATTTAACAAACAAGATCGCTATTATGCTACTTTTGATGAAATTCCACCTCGAATAGTTGAAGCACTGGTGGCTATTGAAGATACAACATTTTTTGAACATTCTGGAATAAATATTGACGCTATCTTTCGTGCTGCTATCAAAGTCCTGCGTGCGGGAAAGGCAGTTGAAGGGGCGAGTACAATTACTCAGCAACTTGTAAAAAATGTACTATTAACAAGAAAGAAGAAGCTTAGCCGTAAGATAAAAGAGGCTATTTATTCTATCAAATTAGAGCATGCACTTACAAAAGAGCAGATACTTGAATGCTATCTTAATGAAATCTACTATGGACATGGATATTATGGTATCAAAACTGCTGCTGATGGTTACTTCCACAAGCATTTAGCTGACTTGACACTTAAAGAGATGGCAGTATTAGTAGGTCTTCCAAAAGCTCCAAGTACTTATGCCCCAACAAAAAACTACGATATTTCTATGGGAAGAGCAAATCGAGTGATAAGACGTATGCACATTTTGGGTTGGATAGATGATACTGAGTATGAGCATGCACTTGCAGAGCAACCTGAAGTCTTTAACACTACTCTTACACAGAACAAGGCACCTTTTATAGTTGATGAAGTGGCTAGAAAATTTAGAAATATGGGTATAACAGATCTTAAAACTGGTGGTTATGAAATCCATACCACTATTGACTTAAGACTGCAAGAGGCTGCTAGAGACTCTCTTCTTTATGGATATAACAAAGCATTAGGGCGAATTAAAAAGTATAAAAAAGAAGAGCAAGAAAAACTTGCTAGAGATGCGAGTTATAAGATGCAAGATGTAAATGTGTCAGAACTCAATGGTGCTCTAGTTTCACTTGACTCAAGTACAGGAGATATTTTGAGTCTTGTTGGAAGTACGAGTTACAAGAAAAGTTCTTATGACCGTGTTACACAAGGTAGACGCCAGCCTGGCTCTGCTTTTAAGCCATTTATTTATCAGGTAGCTATTGACCTTGGCTATAGTGGTGCTACAGAGCTTGTGGACATCGCTAAGACTTATGAGTATGAAAAAAATGGTAACACTATGAAGTGGCAACCTAAAAACTATGAAAAAAATTATAAAGGTTTAGTCACACTTAGAGAAGCACTTGTCCACTCACGAAATCTTGCTACTATCAACCTTGTTAATGATATTGGTCTACCAACATTACTTCGAGAACTTAAAAAGTTTCATATTAAAAATATTCCACACGATCTCTCAATATCTCTAGGGACAATGTCTCTTTCTCCTCTAGAATTGGCAGGTTACTATACCTCATTTTCAAACAAGGGTGTGCAGATGAAGCCTCATTTAATAAAATCTATTATGCAGGCTAACAAGGAGATTTACAGAATGACTCTTCAAAAAAATATCACTGGAACAGCGACTCAGACTTATATTTTAACAACAATCTTAGAAGATGTTGTTAAACATGGAACGGCAAGACATGCTCGTGTCAAAGGTATCGAACTAGCTGCTAAAACAGGAACGACTAACTCCAATGTAGATGGTTGGTTAGCTGGATACTCTCCAACTATAACGACAGTAGTATGGTTTGGAAATGACAACAACACACCTATGTATAAACATGAGACTGGTGGTCGTATAGCTGGACCTGCATTTGCCGCTTACTATAAAGATGTCTTGAAACTTTATCCACAAATAAAGAGAAAATTTGATGTTCCTGCTGGCATTATAGAGGCGACTGTTAATGGGAAGAAAGAGTACTTTAGTGATATTTCAAAACCACCAAGAGCAGAAGAGTCAGCAAATCCAAACGATGAACTACTCTGGTAGGTCGTTGAGGTCTCTGATAATACCATCTTTGATATCATAGATAAAGGCATGCACCTCTAGCTCTTGATTCTTCTCAAAGGCATTTTTTACAATAGTAGTATTCTCTATATTTTTTACTTGTTCAAGAACATTGAGTTCACAAAGTCGTGCATACCTCGCATCAAAGTCAGAGATTCTATGGAGTTCATGTTCATGAAAACGTGCAACATCTTTAATATGTCTCAGCCAGTTATCGATAAGCCCATGACTAGACTCTTCCATAGCAGCTTTAATCCCACCACACCCATAGTGTCCACATACTATGATATGTTTCACTTTTAAAACATCCACAGCATACTGGATAACAGAGAGAGCATTTAAGTCGGTGTGTACGATAATATTTGCAATATTTCTATGCACAAATACTTCACCAGCAGGAAGATTTACTATTTGGTTCGCAGGAACACGGCTATCTGCACAACCTATCCAGAGAATTTCTGGCGTTTGTGAATGGGCAAGCTTATGGAAGAATTTTGGGTCAGTATCGGCAACTTCTTTTGCCCATACTCTATTGTTCTTAAATATTTCTGCTATTTTATTCATACTTTATTCCTAGTTTGTAAAAGCTTTATTAAGTGCACAAAAGAGAGCTTTTATTGATGCTGTTGCTATATCACTATCACGACCCATACCAAAACAGGAGATAGTCGTAGCCGTTTCAAGCTCAATATATGCAATAGCAGTAGCACTACTCTTCTCACCACAAGAGTGTTCTGAGTAAGAGCTAATGCTAAAGTTATTTTTATAGTCCTTCATAAGTGCATTTCTGCAAGCATCTATAGGACCATTGCCATGACCCTCTGCTTGAATCTCTTTGCCATTATAACTATATGAGAGTGAGCAAGTAGAGAGTTTGTTATCAGATGCTACCCTAAAGTCAATAAATGAGAGATGACCTTTCATCTCAAAATAGGTTTTTTCAAAGATTGCTACAATTTCACTCGAACTAAGAACGCGACCCTCAACATCTGTCACGGCTTGAACGATTTTACCCACTTCTGGATGCATAGCTTTTGGAAGTTGGTAACCAAACTCTTTTTCTAAAATATAAGCAACTCCACCTTTTCCAGATTGAGAGTTAATGCGAATGATTGACTCATAAGAACGCCCAACATCAGCAGGATCTATCGGTAAGTAAGGAACTTCCCATAGCTCATCCTCTCTAGCTTTTTGGTAAGCAAGTCCCTTGTTGATAGCATCTTGATGTGAACCACTAAACGCAGTATAAACAAGCTCTCCTACATAAGGGTGTCTGACATGTGTCTCTATCTCAGTACAGCGTTCAACTATCTCTAAGACTTCATCAATGTTACTAAAGTCAAGTTTCGAGTCTATACCTTGTGTTGTCATGTTGAGTGCTAGAGTAATGATGTCTACATTTCCAGTTCGCTCT
>JALUKS010000211.1 GCA_027056465.1 Sulfurimonas sp. | reverse complement strand
TACTAGATTTTCCTATCTCAAACTACAACTTACATCAAGGTGTAAGTAATGTTATAAAGTCTCTTCTTTAAGAGACTAAGCTCTGTTTTTTACTAAAAGATGAAGATAGCCATAGTATTTTAAAAGCTTGAGATTCTTCTCTTTATCTATATCTTTACTAAGATTATGAAAAAAATCTAGCACTTCTTCATCACTTAAATCACCTAAATATTCTAAGTCACTATGTGCTTCACAATTGAGTCGTATTATTCTATGTGTAGGGGTTTGTGTTTCAAGTTTGTATATTTTCATAAGGCTAAGTATACAGAAGTTTAGCTTTGTATCAATTTAGTATATTTTATTTCATGATTTTATCTCTATTTGGTTATAATTTAGAGATAAACCACTTAAAGACTCATGATGCAAACAAGTAGAAATATTATTAATATCATTGAAGTTCAGAACTCTTGTAAAAAAGTGATTCAAGAACTTTACAATTATGAATCAAGACCAAATGAAGTAATTCGCTCTCTATCGAGAAATGCGAAAATAGATGAGGCTTTACGACTTGATATCATTGAATATGACAGTTTTGATGATGAGCTTAGTCTCTCTAGCGATACAGAGGAGTATTACAAAACACGGCTTGGTCAAAATAGTGAGACATCTATAGGAGTGATTTCAGAGAAGATTTCAAAACTTCACAGAGAGCTAAAAAATTATGACCTGCGAGTGAAAAATCTTGAATCTCCAGATAGAGAGATAAAAGTAATTTATAAGATTCTTAACTCCATCCCCTCACTCCTCCATTTTAATCTTCATGCTTTGTCTTCTAGCTCTATTTTTGCTTTTAAAAATGAGCCAAATTTTGAGATAAAGATGAGTAAACTCTCTCTCTGTCAAGATGAGATTAGTGAGCTTATAGATGCTTCTAAAGTGGTTGATACTCTTTTGGATGAGCAGTATAACTTCTTTAAATCTATGCAAGATAGACGCATAAACTCTGCAATTTTGAAACTAAGACACAACAGTGCTACCATTGAGAACTCTTTTGGACGACTTTATGAAGATATTAAAAACTATATTAATCAGTCTATAAAAGATGGTGCATTTATTAAAAAATTGCAGCGTTTAAAAGAACTCAAGGATGAAAATAGTCTTAGGAAAAAAACCAATATAACAGAAGTTCTTCATGAAAAAAAGTTTATAGCAACTGATGTTAAAGAAAAACGGGTACACCCAGATGATAGGATTCATGACTTTATAGAGACCATCACAAAGATAATTGATTCAAGAGAACTTGAGCTCAAAGAGATTAGAGAAGATAAAGCTCTTTTTTATGATAAAACTCAAAAAATAGAAATACAAAAGAAACTCTACAACTACCAAAAACTCCATAAAGAGTTTATAGCACAAGAGAGAGATTTAGTATCATTCTTAATTTTCAAAGAGATTGATAAGAAGAGACTTTTAGGCGTTTTTATACGACTGCTCAAAAACTACTCCTACAAATATAGAATTCAAAAGAACTCTTTTATCACCATAGATAAAAGAAGATATTTAGAAATTCTTTCAAATGAAACAGAGGTTAAATAGATGCTAATAAACACCGACGAACTCCTACCACAACATATACAGAGAATATATCAAGAGATACTCAAGGGCAACTTCATAAATGAGAACAGCTCCAAAAATGGAAACTCTGAGCTTTATGAGGCTATAGTAAGTAAGGAGAGTGAACTTAGAGCATACTTCAAGCCCATAGGTTACATTCTCATAAGAAGAGAGGGTTACTTCTACTTCGCTCATGATGGTGCACCTGATAGTGTGAGTGCCTTAGAAAAGATAGTTGACTACATTGATATAGCACATTTTTTAAGAACAGTTGATGCAAACTTTGGGGTTGGGTATCGCTTTAGTCTTAACTCTATTGAGAACCATTTAAACGCTAACTTAGAGCTTCAAGAACAGGCACAGAAGATGAAAGGCATACTCGCTAAAGATAACAGAGAGTTTTTAGAAAAAATCATCGATAGACTTAAAAAAGATGGTTTTGTTGAAGAGATAAATAGTGCAAATTCAGAGTTTATTATCTTAAACTCTTACGATTATATAGAAGCATTTTTAAATGAGGTGGAAGTTTATGAATAGTGTTGATGGATTAAAAAAACTATATTTAGTGAAGAGTGCTGGCTTTGAGTTTGAAGAGATAGATCTTCATGCAAACACTCTGCTACTCGGAGATAGTGGTATTGGAAAAACAACTATAATGAGGGCTGTTCTGTTCTTCTACACTATGGATTACTCTGATAGTGTACTCAACATCAACCCAGATACGAAAAAATCATTTAACGACTGGTACTTTAAAGAGCATAACTCTCATATTGTTTATGAGTACACTAAAGGGGAGAGTAGATTTCTATTCATCGTGAGTAAGAGTGGTAAGTTACACTACAGTTTTGTTGATCTGACCAATTCTTCGCTCAGTGTAGAAGATATTTTTTTAAATGCCTCTACACCTAGAAACCTAGAACAACTCAACGAAAAGATTCAGACCTCTATGCTCCCTAACTACTCCACTACAAAACGTGAGCAGTATATAAACTGTTTTCACAAAAGAGACAGTGAGAACCGAAAAATAAAACAGGAGTCTACTACAAACTTCACACTCTTTGAGAGTGTAAACGCTAGAGTTGAGTTCGCTTCTACTCTCTCAAATATTTTTGCAAGTTCAAAAGTAAGCTCTAATACTCTTAAAAGAAGTATAGTCTCTCTCATAGATGATTCTCAGGTAAAAATCAACCTTTATGAGATAAAAAGTTCTCTCAACAGCTATATCTCAGAGAAAAAAGAGATAGAGAGTTTTGAGAGTAAAATCCCTGTTATCGAGAAACTAGCTCAGACTCATGACTCCTACAAGGCTAGTAAAAAAGAGTTTATCTTTTTAGCAAACACACTAGAGACTTTGAGAGAAAACATAGCTCTTGAGCTAGAAAAAAACCGTGTAAACTCAGATGCATTAAAAGCTAAACAAGAGGAACTATCCGTCACATACAAGGCTGATTCTAAACTCTCTAAAGGGCAGATAAGAGCAAAAGAGGCTCAAATATCTATAGATTCAAACACCATTAAAGGGTTACAAGAAAAAGAGCAATATTATAAAAACAGAAACATCCAAACATTAGTAACAAACCATAACAAAGAGTCAAACTTCAAAAGTGCCCTAGAGACTTCTAAAGAGCGTTACGAGGTACTAACCTCTGGAACTAAAAATATTCAAGAGAAGTACAAGAAGATTCAAGCTGATTTAGGGCAAGAGACCTTTAAAAGCATTCAAGAGGTTCAGACTACATCTCAAAAATCTAAAGAGGAGATTAGCACTAAAATCAACAGTACAATTGAGTCAAAAGAGCAAAAAATAGTAGACTCTTCTGAGTTGTATATCTCCCAAAAAGTGTCTTTAGAGTTAGAAAAAGAGGATGCTACAAAAAAATTCTACGAGATAAAAGCATCACTTGCCAGCATAAAAAACTTTCCTTTTTACCGTGAGAAGATAGAGGGTCTTAAAGAGGAGATAAAAGAGTTTGAAAAAGAGTTTTCTACAACAGAGACTGTTACAACTAAAAACGACTACGAGATAAAAGAGGTTGAGAGTGAACTCAAAAGAGTAGAGATAGAGCTAAAAGAGTCTACTGCAAAACTTGATGCAAAAACTACATCAGCTAAAGAGATACTTTTTACTCAAAAAACTGAGATAGAGAAAAAACTTAATTTTGAGAGTGAAAACTTATATGGCTTTCTGAATAAAAACAATATTAGAGATAAAGAGAAGATTGTTACCTATCTTAAAGATGAGATACTCTTTAGCGATAAAAAGTTTAGTGTGAAACAGCATGCTGATAATGGAACTATTTTCGGTTTAGAGTTGGCTTACGAAGAAGAGTTTGCAAATGAGTACCAGCAGGCAAAACTTCTAGAACAGTTACGACTCGTAAAAGAGAAAATCAAAGAGATTAATAAAAAAGCTCTTAAAGATAAAAAGAATTTAGAAGAGAGTGCGCAAAGAGAGACAAAAGAGAAAAATCGCCAAAGAAGTCAACTCCATGCACTAAGAGAGTCGCTTAAAGATAAAAGTGGCATTTACTCAAAAAGTATAGCACTGGGGGAAGAAAATCTTAAATTAGCTCAAAAAGAGGCAGAAGCTCAAAGAGAAAAAGAGACAAAAGAGTTACAAGCAGAGTCTGCAGAAATTACTATACTATTAGAAAAGCTCACTACTAAAATCCTTGATGTTATAAAGAAAATACAGAGTATAAAAGATGATATTTCTCATACTACTACACAAGCTGTAGAGGTGTTTAGAGAAGAGATAAAAGAGTTAGAAGTAACTACACAGAGTAAGATTAAGCAGATAAACAGTGAACATATTCAGGCACTAGCACTTATACAAAAGGAACTCCAAACAGCTCTAAGAGAAGAGGGAATAGATGAAAAACTCCTAAAAGAACTCTTAACAGAGATAAAAAATCTGGAGTCTATTCTAGGAGATATAGATGCTTCGAGGACATTAGTGACAGTATATCTTGACCAGTTTAGCAGCAAAATAAAAGAGATTCCACAGATGCTAACTACTCTTAAAGAGGATGAGAGAGTGAGAGACTCTTTAAAAGAGAAGCTCTCAAATATAGATAAAAAGTATATACAGACAAGAGATGAATTTAAAACAGAGCTTTCAAAACTAGAAGCGATAAAAAGCTCTCTTGATACATTTTCAAAAGAGTACAAAGAGAAAATAGAAAATCAAGATATAGCCAAAAGTATCAAGAATTCTCTTAGTTCACATCCTAATATCTTAGAAACCTCTTTAGAATCAAATCTCAATAGTATCATTGAGAAGGTTGTTCAGCTCTATGCGAAAATAAAAAATGATGAAACGAAAATAGAGTCACTTGTAAATAACTGTCGCTTAGTCTTAAAACCAAACAATACCTTTAAAATAGAGATAGAAAATGACTATCTAAGTTCTATCTCTTATCTTAAAACAGCAAAAGAGTTAATCGCTTATATTCAAGAAGACAAACTCTCACCTTTTAAAGAGTACTCTTCTGAGATGTTTAAAAGTTCTCTCACTTCCATACAAAAATACTTAGGGCTTTTTGAAGATGCGATGATGGATATAGAGAGCGAGGTCTCAAACCTTAGAAACACCATCAACAAGGCAGTAAACTCATTTAATGTTATTGATAGTATAAAGATAAGGTTTGAAAATTCAAATCACAACATATTAAACTCTCTTAAAGAGCTATCAGATTTTTACGATAACAATAACGAGAAGTTTTTAAGTGGTCTCTTCTCTTCATCACTAAGTGACATCCAAACACAAAAAGCTAAAGAGACTCTTAGTGGTAAAATTACTGATCTTGTTGAACTCTTGAAATCTTCAAAAGAGTATATAGTTTTAGAAGATGGCTTTGTTTTAGAGTTTAAGGTTGTGGAGAATGGTCATGATCTTAAATGGAGACAGACTCTAAGCGATATAGGCTCCAATGGAACTTCTACACTTGTAAAAAGTATCATAAATATCTCAATGCTTCAGATGGTAAGTAAAAACAGTATCAAAGAGTCTCCCTTACTCTCACACTGTATCTTAGATGAGATAGGGACTATCTCTACAGACTACTTTAAAGAGCTAAAAGATTTTGTAAATCAGAGCGGTTTTGTTTTTCTCAATGGTATGCCAATAGAAGATGATATGCTTATCTCCATGTATCCAACTATTTATGTTGGGCAAAAACATGCCAACTATTCACGAATGATTCTCGCAAGTAGTATGGAAATCTAGTATGAAAATTAGTATGAAAATTAGTAAAAAGGATTTTCTAAATCTAAAAACCCTTTTAGCTGAGCAGAGTATAAGTAATGCTAAATTTGTTAATAAAGAGATAATTAGGCAACTAAAATTAAATGGGGCTATCAAAACTAAACGCCAAACACCAAAGAGGGAGATAGTTTACCTTCTAAAAGCTGAAAATATTTTTCTCTTTTTAAAAAACAATAACTACAACATCTATAAATTAGAAGATATAGATGCTTTTTTAGAAGAGCTTGTTGAGACTCAAGCCTCAAGAGGTACCATCCAAAAATGGCTACAAAATGGAAAAAGGCAGAAGTCTGATAGTCTCAAAGGCTTATACGTTTCATCTTTAGAAGATGTCGTGATGAAAGTCGATGAGCAAGATTTTACAGTGTTATCCACAAATGGTATAGGCTATTTTCTCTTTCATACACAAAAGATAGAAGTTTCTCCTGAGACTATTATAGTTGGTGTTGAAAACTATCAGGTTATCTGGTTTGCACAAAAATATAGAGAGTTCTTTGATGAGAAAAATACTCTTTTTGTTATCAGTAACTCTTTTATGTGGGAGTGGATAGAGGGCTTAGAAAATGAGTATATTCATTTTGGGGATTATGATTTGGCAGGTATAAACATATACTTAAACACCATTCTCCCAAGACTCAAAAAATGTAAAAAGTACTCTATGTTTATACCTGAAGATATAGAGAAGTTGATAAAAGAGCATGGAGATAGAGAGCTTTATGAACAACAGACATCTTATAAAAACTTAGTTATCAAAGATGAGAATATTTTAAGACTAAAAGATATTATTTGCCACTATAAAAAATCTTTAGAACAAGAGGGATTGTACTATTTTATAAGAAGTAGGTAGAGAATACCCCAAAGTATAAATATTATAAATCCTAACACTGCTAAAGTAATGACTATTCGCAGTGTAAGATGGAAGAGAAACTTTACAAATGAGGGCATAAGCAGTGCTTTTTATGGTATATATGGATAAGTTTTCAGTTTAAGTCCGTGAGTTGCATACTCCATACCACCTTGAAGATTGACAACTTTGTAGTGAAGTTCTTTAGAGAGCCATGGTGCTATCATAGAAGTTCTACTTCCTGTATGACAGATGATTGCAAAAGGTTTTTTAGTATCTACTTTTGCATTAAGTTCTTTTAAAAACTTGTTGGCATTATATTTACCTTGAGCATTAAAAAACTCAATAGGAATAGCACCTTTAAGCAGACCAGTCTCTTTCCATTCACCAACAGTTCTTACATCAACTATAGGAAGCTTTGAGTCTAGTATCTTTTGTGTTATATAGGTGTTTGTTACCTCGCCAAAGAGGACTGCACTTAGTAGTGTCAGTAGTAAAATAATCTTTTTCAATCTATTCTCCAAAAATAAAGTGTATAATTATAGCAACAATAAAATAATAGGCTAAAAATGGCAGCATCTAAAAAAGCGATAGACAATGCAAATAGACTTAGATATATACGAGCACTTGAGCGTTTTCATAAGGGTATGGTCTCTTATCTTATGAATACAGAGGAGTTGACTCCTAAAGGCTTCAACAAGAAAATAGAGAACTCTCTTAAACTTCTTAACCGCATAGAGGAGATAGATTTATACAAGGGTGAGCTTAAAGATTTGCAAACACTTGTAAAAAAGATGATAAGTTATAAAGATTCACAAGAAGATATTGACAACATAAAAGAGGAACTTTTATACGGCTCTAATCAACTTGATAAGTCAAAAAACGCCAAACGCTACAAAAAGGATAAGCATGCCCATTCTAAATATGATGAGTGGGCGTAGGAGCCTTTATCACAAAACTTTTCTAAAAAAGTTTTAAGCCTTTTGTAAATTTATTAAGAGCTTTTGAACCTAGCTGTTTTTGCATAGCATCTTTAGAAATATTTTTCTTGATGAGGTTTTGTAGAGATGAGCCCTCTTTGGCATTTGAGTTGAGGAGTTTTTCTATATCTGTAAACTCACCTAAGTTAAGAGACCCCACCTGTTTTTTAAACTCACGATTTATAGCAATTTTGAGCTCTTTTTTATACTTTTTCACCTCTTTTTTGAGTTGTTTATTGAGCCCTTTTTTGAGCTTTTTATCTATATCTGAATGTAGAGAAATCTTTGGCTCTTTGAGTGTACCACCTATAGAACTTGCAACCATAAAGGTATGGACTCCGGAGAGAATACTCTGCACTGTTTTATCTGTGCGAGAATCACCAGTATAGAGCAGGTCTGTTTTTGTGAAATTAGCCTTGAAATTAGCTTGCAGAGCTGTGTAGTTTGTTATTTTCATGGAACCTTTCTCACCTACTAAAGCACTTTCTATAGAAAATTTCTTTGTAGCTTGTAGAGGTTCTAGTTTGTAAGCATTTACTTGGGAGTCAATAGTTGTGAGAGTATCCGTATGAAGTGAATTATGTTCAAAGTTTACTAGGAAGTTTTTATAGGCATCACTTGTGCTTGTAAGTGTTCCAGTGATAGGTTTTTTATAAAGTTTTTGCTCGCTAGAGATATCTTTGATGTTGAGTTTATAGTTTTTATCATCTTTAATGATGTTTGCATTGAGTCTGCGTATAACAAAAGTAGGGTAAGGATTTGTACTTGCAAAGTGTATCCACTCTCCTTTCATTCTCTCTTGCGGTTTCTCTTCCTCACTAGATATATACGGTTTTACATAGCCGTAGTACTTTTCACCCATACGTAGGTACTTTTCTAAAGATGAAGAGAAGTATGTACCTACGATATTTAAAGCTCCGTTACTATCTAAGGAGTACTTTGAAAGAAGATGATTGTAATCTTGTGCTGGAAGTGTTTTTATCTCTTTTGCATATTTTGTGAGAAGTTTTTTATCGTTTTTGTACTCTTTTTTGAGTTGTGTAATTTCATTGTTGAGATTTTTAGCTTCTTTTTGAAGTTTTTGTGCTTTCTTTAGTATATCTGTAATCTCAGCTAAGTTTTTTACTTTCTTTGCTTCTTTGATGAGTGCATTAGCCTCTCTTCTTAGTACGGCTATTTTTTCTTTCTGCTTTGATCCTGTTGCAATAGTTTGCCATTTTTTTGTAATCTTTTCTACACTTTCTTGTATCTTTTTTGCTGCAGTAACAGACTTTAGACCTTCCTTAGCTATAAGATCTTGTGCTTTTGGAAGTTTTGGCGTTTCAAAGGAGCTATTTGTCTGTGTAGCACTACCCTCTTGAGGTTTAGGCTCTTCTGTTCTATGTGCTATACTTTGCTTTAACTTGATGTTTCCAAAGGAAATTATTTCAAAGTCAAGTTTTTTCTCTAATAAATGATTCATATTAAGTTTAAGAGAGATGGTGTCAATATTTATATCACCGTTCTCTTTTTTGCTGGATAAAAAAGAGATATTATTTATCTTAAGTTTTGCATCGAGGAGTGTACTTGTAACTGTGTCTATCTGTACAATTCTTTGTGTTACTTTTGAAAGTGTAAGCTCTAGTGCATACTTGATGGCAGGATCAAGGAGCAAAAGAAAAAGGGCGATAATAGCGGCGACAATACCAATAAAAAGACCAGCTGCCCACAAACGTATCACTCCTGGTTTTGCTTTGAGTTTATCTTCTGTGTAAGGGTTGAGCCATGAGAAAAATCTTGATTCTTTAAATTTTGCCTCTAAAATATCACGGTACTTATCTATAATCTTTGTAAGAAGTGGGAAGAGTGCTAGAGCTAAAGGAAGAGAGAGCACAAGACTTCCCATCAAAATAGTATAGTTGTAAGATGTCCATAGTGTCGGTGCATAGTTATACATCGCAGTAAAAGTACTCTTGAGTGCAGGAGCATTTAAAACAGTGAATCCAAGCATTGAAAAAACAGGGTCAAGTATTAAGGCAATTCCACCAAAGATAAGAGTAAAAAAGAAGTAAACACCAAGGGGAATATTAATCCCAAATGCTATAAAAAGTATGACTAAGCTCAGTGGAGTGGCAAGTGGTAAAAAACCACTTATTAGCGCTAGAACTATTGCTAAAGAAATCTGCCAAGAAGATTGTGCAGAATTAAGTGCTTTTAAAAGTTTAAGAAAATTCATAAAGTAACCTTAGAGTAATAATGAGTCAATTATATCTTTTATGAGCTAATAATTAAATGAATTTGTTTAAATCTTATTTTAGTTCTTAGGCTGTTTTATGTCTGTAGGATTTTTAGTGAGTGTAATGCGTAAAAGTTTACTCTCGCGTTTGACTATGAGTTCAAGGAGATTTTCTTTCTCATAAGTGACTTCTTGAGCTAAGAGGAAGAAGTTACAGTAGTCTTTTTTTGTGAAGTTGAGTGTCTCTGTTTCACCTATAGAAAAGAGCCTATCGCCTATCTTTAGTTTTGAGCTGTAGGCAGGAGTATCTTGCATAATACACGAGATGTAAAGTCCATCTTCTTCACTCCAAAATGTGAAAAAACCAAAGCTTTTTTCTAAGACCTTTTGGATTTTTTCTGCTTGTTTTTTTAGGTAGAGTTTTTTATGTTTGAAATCTATAATGGTAGAGAAATCTTTTAAAAAACTATTGCCTGCAAGGTTAGGAGAACTCTCTTCATAGTTTATAGGAAAGGAGTTTATCTCTATTTTTTTTGCAATAAAAAAATCTTTGAGTAAAAATATATCTTGAAAACTTTGTCGATTTGCACCACTAAGACTACTTGAAAAGAGTCCTATTATACGTTGGGATTTGTATTTTTTTTGGTGGAGTTTGAGGGCTAGCTTTTTATCACCAAACTGTAAACCACCATTGCTTCCTGTATCTAGCCCCATCCAGAGTTTATGTTTTTCTATTTGCAAGAAGAACTCTAGGGCATGAGTGGCGTTTTGTTTGAGATTTATTTTTGTGAAACCTTGAATATTTTGGATTCTATCACTCAAGATAATATTTTTCTTTTCGTAATCTATGTTAATGATAAGTTCACGAAAAAAGTTATAGCCCAGCACTCCATCAAATGCTAAACAAGAGAGAGGAAAGTTTTGCGAAAAATTGTCACATGCAACTTGAAAATTGTAAAAAATGAGATCCTCAATTTTGAGTTCATTGAGTTGATAAAGTGGTAGCTCTTTTTCCTCTGCAAAGGCATCTATTGTGTCAAGATGCTCTGGCATTTTTTTGAGTGAGAGTTTTTCGATGAGTGCAGGGGAGAAGATGCTAAAAGCTCCTGTGTCAAAGAGAAATGTATAGCTTCTATTCTCTATCTCTAGCTTTATGAAAATAAGCCCTGCTTTGTACTCAAAAGGAAGGCTAAGAGAGAACTTTTTGCTGGAGAGAGTGCCTGCATCAAAGGGTGTGCTTTGTTTAGAAAATAGATTGAACATGCTTTCCTCTTACTTTAAGTGCATAAATTATAATCAAATATAAGTCAATTATTGATTAAAAATGGATAAAATACAAAAATAAAGACTCACTCATAAAGGACACTGTAGAATGAAAGCACTTGAAGAAGCATTTACAGCACGAAGTAAAAAGATTAATAAAATAGAAAAAGTAAAAGAGTTAAAACTAGCACAAGAGGCATACGATAAGCTTGATGAGTATGCAGCAAATGGTTTCGATAGTGTCCCTGACGAGGATAAAACTTACTTTCTGAAGTGTTTTGGTATCTACTACCGTCCAGCTACTCCTGGAAAATTTATGATTAAACTTCGCATACCTGGTGGGTTTATGAATGCACAACAGGCGAAAGTAATAGGGGAGTGTGCTAAAGAGTTTGGAGAGGATTATCTTGACCTTACAACTCGCCAACAGTGTGAGCTTCGCTATCTTTCTGTAGAGTCTCTACCTATCATCATAAAGAGACTCGATGGTGTTGGGATTACGCCGTACCAAACTGGTGTAGATAACATCCGTGGTATCGTAGCTGATCCTTTTGATGAGCTTGCATTTGATAATGTCCTACCATCTCATAACACTCTTTTAAAACTTCAAGATGTCTTTTTGAAAAACCCTGAATGGATTTCAACATTGCCGAGAAAGTTCAACACTTCTATCACTGGAAACCTCTCCAACCGTTGTAATGTTTACGGTAATGACTGCTGTTTTGTTCTTGCTCAAAAAGATGGAATGTTTGGTTATAACCTCTACCTTGGTGGTCGTGTTGGGATTATCGCTAGAAGTGCAGATATTTTCTTACAAAATGAGTCAGAAGTAATCTCTGCGTTTAAGGCGATTATTGAACTCTTCAAACGCTATGGTTTTCGTGATAACCGCAACAAAAACCGTCTGCATTTTCTTATAGAAGCAGTAGGTATGCAGGAGTTTGCAAGATCTATCCGTGAGCAAGCAGGCATCGATTTTGCTCAAGCTGGTGAGACTATGACGACTATGGATTATGTCGAGCCAGATCATGGAAAGATACAGCTTCGTAATGGAACTATTGGTTTGCATGCCGTTGTTCCATCGGGAATATTTACAGGCTCTGGTATGATAAATGCGAGTGAAGTAGCTACGAAGCATGGAAATGCAGAGTTACGTTTTGATATGGAGCAGAGTTTTTACATTATGGGTGTTAAAGATATTGCCTCTGCCTTAGCCGAACCATTTTTTACCGAGTATAAAAATATCAATACACCTTACTTTAACCACCTCATAGCATGTGCTGGGACTGATCACTGTCCTTTTGGAGTCATCGAGAACAAAAACGATGCTATCGCAATGGCATCTTACTTGAGTGAAAAAGTAGCACTTGAATCTGGTCGTGTTCGTATGTACTGGTCTGCTTGTGTCAAAGGGTGTGGTATCCATGGTATGGGTGACATCGGTTTTGAGGGTTGTAAGGCGAAGATAGAGGGTGTCAATGGTTCTGGTGTACATATCTTGTTAGGTGGAAAGCTTATGGGAACATCGCAAGAGGGGCATACTGTTATCAAGTCAGCACCACTTGAGTATGCGAAGTACTATGTTGAGTCTATCATGCTTGAGTACAAGCGACTCAGAAAAAGTGGCGAACATTTTGAAGGCTTCTACACTCGTGTACTCTCCAACTTCACAACTGCAAAAGTTGGCTTTATGATGATGCTTCAAGCTTACATGAGAGCAAAAAATATAGATATAGAGTTTGGTTTTGAAACAAAAGTGATGAGTGGTAAAAATGAAGAGTTTGAGGTCTTTGATCTTGGTCGTAAACTCTACTATTTATTTGCAAAAAAAGAGGCATACACTGCTTATGAGCGTTTTACAAATGTCAATAAACGTGAGAAGTTAGAAGATATAAGAAAAATTGTGCCAAATATTGATGAAAATATTGCGCAGATGCTAGATCTTATACTCCATAGCGATGAGAACAAGAGGGCAGTTGTATTTTCTGAGATTATGCCTTTTGTTATGCTTTATACAAAGTAGAAAATCTACTTTGTAAACTTTGTTTTCATCTCTTGAAGTTTATCGTTTAAGATATTCCATAAAATGAGTCCTGCTTCTGCATCATCTGCTTCTGGAACATCCCAGTCAACTATTTTAAGGTTTGCTTTGAAAAGCAACTCTAACTCATTTTCTATCTCTTCTTTACGATTTTGTAAATCTTTTTGTACTGCATCCATTGCTAACTCCTTATTTTATACCTAGTTCTGAGAAAACTTCTTCAAAAAAGATACTGATTTTTAAAAGCTCATTTCTTAGTGTCCCTATTGCTTTATCCTCTTCATACCACTCTTCTATAGTTTTGACACTAGAACTTTTTTGACTCGCATCTAGCTTGTCTGTCTTGTGAATAGCGTTTTTTATGTGTGTTAAATGTTCATGATGTTTATGTGAACTCATTTGAATCTCCTTGTTTTTTATATTTTAGCACTTTTATTGTTAAATAAGCTCAATTTCTTTAATAAAATTTAGAGTAAAATAGTTTTAGAAGAATATTAGGAGTAATAATACAAAAAAAGATATAGATTCCTCTTCACTCCTTGAGCTTTTTGGGTATGTTGCTTTTTCATGCTCTCTGTATTTCACTATCTGACTCATCTAGGTATAAGAATTATAGGTGAAGATTTCACAAACAAGGGTCGCATAGATTAAACTTTCCCTTTGTTTTGATGCCCATAGATAATGATGGCAACAAAAACACCACCTTGAATCACTCCTAGGATAACTTCTGAACTGACTGCTATCATAGCAGTGATGGTTTGAGGAATCCAATCTCCTGAACCTAAAGTAGTAAAAGTCACTGTTGAGATGTAAAATGAAGTTACAAAGCTATGGTCATGAATTATCTTTAGATTTTCGGGTGCAAAATTTGAGTTAAGATGAAAGAGTGAAAAAACATCAAACATATTGTAAACCGTAGCATAGTAAAGAATGGTTAGCAGTGTAATCTCAAGATAGAGCAGGACTATATGTATAAGTGTCGCGTTTGTCGGATGATTTGTATGAGAGAAGATATATAAAGCACTATCAAGTAGAGCAAATCTAGCAAGGACAATATAGAGGATATTTGCGATGAGAAAAACATCTTTAAACTCATGAAAAAATGCTGGATTGTAGAGAGTAAATCCCCACTCAAGAAGAATGGGGAGAAAGACAACTGGTAAGAAAGCAAACGCTACATATACATTATAAAATAGTCGTTTTTTTGGTTTGAGAAACTCTGCTTTATTTCTGCTCTGAGACTCTGCCATTACCACTCTCCTTAAAAAATATTACTCTTTAACTCTCGAAAGTATCAAAAGCAGTTTTTGCATTTCCCATAACAGCACTACCTTGTGCATGTTTTACGATGCGAACTAGATAGGCAAGTTCTTCTTTTGTGATACCCATTTTTTTAAGCATTTTTGTATGTTCCATAATGCACTCTTCACTTCCAAGAGTGATGGAAGTTGCTAAAGATATAATCATAGACATTTTTGGGTCAAATGGATTTTGCTCATCTTGAACACTGAACTTACTACTCATAGCTTGTTCTACTAAAAAACGTGGGTCTATTGCTTTTGCACTATTTAAAGAAGCTGGAAGTGCTCCCATTTTTTCACTCATCATTGCTTCTACTTGTTCTGGTGTTGGTACATTCATTTTTATTTCCTTAATGTAATTTATAAAATGTTCTCTCGAGTGCCTCGGAGAATGTTGGGTGGGCTAATATAGTCTCTTTTGCTTGGGTGAGATGCATATCTCCAGCAAGACTCATAGCAACGCTAGCTATCAACTCCTTTGCATTTGGTGCAAATATCTCAGCACCGAGAATCTTTCCACTCTGTTCATCTACATAAGAAACCTCTTTTACTTTTGGCAGCGAAGCACTTCAATGTTTTTAATCTTCTCAAGTTTCTCTGAAACATGGTTAAGCTCTTGCATGGCATCATCATACTTCTCTTGTACTTTCTTCTTCTCTTCTTCTACTTTCGCTATCTGCTGCTCTAAATCTTCCATAGAGATAGCACATTTCTTCGCCATCTCCTCCTCTTTTTCCATTGTCCAGTCGATTATTTTTTTTATAAATGTGTTCATGTTTTTTCCTTGTATTTAGTTTTATATGAAGATTTTAATCGTCATCATCATCAAAAAAAGCATCCTCTTCTGCTTTATCTTTTGCTTTTTGTATCGCATCTAATTCTGCTTGACTCATCATAAGTTTTTTTATCTTTTTAACTAAAAATGTTCTATCTGGAAGCTTCGTGAAGTAGGAGTATGTTCCATAAAACATTGCGACAATCGTGATAGAAAAGATAAACTTTTGCACTAAATTAAATTTTTGCACTGGCTCTTTTATCCTCATCTCACAAACGCCACCAGGGCAGTATTTTGGATTTTTACGGTTGAACCATTCAAACATTTTACACCCTAGACAGACACCAAACGCTGACTCTAAAAAGAGGAGGGTCATACAGATGAGACAGATAAGCACTTTAATAGGGTTTGGCTGAAAATCTATCACAAGATAGTAAAACATTGGATAAGCAAGTATAATCCCAAGCGACCATGCAAAACGTTTTTGTGCTGCACCTACATACTCAGGTTTTTGATTACGAACAAAAAACCTTCCAAGAAGTAGGGAGGGGGAGTATCTCGGCTGTATAACTCTCATAGTAAAATCAAGAGCAAAAAAGCTCACAAAAAACTCAGAGAAGATAGCAGTTCCAAGCATAACGCCATTAGTAAGCCCAATAAAAGCACCTATAAAGAGAATACCAGCCGCAGCTCTCGCTTCTCTCTCGTTTAAAACTCGTACTTCATACCCATGGACTTTCTCTCCATAGGCAAAGAACTCTTTTATGCTCATGAAGCATCCTTTTTATCAAAGATATAAGCATACATCGGAACATACACTAATGTTAAAAGTGTACCAACTAAAAGTCCACCGATGGCAACATCAGCGAGTGGGCTAAGACGTTCAAGTCCTACAGCTTGCTCTAGTGCAATAGGAATCATCCCTGCAATAGTACCAAACGCAGTCATCATAACAGGACGGAAACGGACACGAACAGCCTCTTGCGCACTCTCAAAAGGAGACTCACCATTCTCTCTATAACTCTGGTAGAAGTCTATAAGAAGGACGGCATTTTTGATGATGATACCAAAGAGCAGGAGTATTCCTAAGAGTGAAGGCATACAGCTAGGTTTTCCAAAAAGGAGCATTCCCCATGAAGCACCAATGAGAGAAAGAGGTAAAACAAGTATCATGATAAACGCCATTCTTACCGATTTGTAGATAGCGATAAGAGTCATAATGAGGATAACAACCCCAAGACCGATAGCTTTTCCCATACGTTTGAAGCTATCATTTATCTGTGCGATGTCTCCAGTCTGCTCTATCTCTACATTTGCAATTTTAGCATTTTTAAGAGCTGCTACAGTATCATCTGTTAAGTGAGTTACTGGGCGTTTTGCACGGTAGCCATTGACATCAACACTATAGAGAAGTTTATCGCGTTCAATCTTCGCAAACGTAAGATGGCGTTTGAGTGTTGCTATAGCACTTAGAGGTATCTCTCCTTGTGGTGTTACTATTGGTAAGAGTCTAAGAGTCTCTATGTTTTGAGAAAATTTACCTTTAAGATAGAGTCTTACATACTGAGTATTCATCGACTCAAGGTCGGCATTGAGACCTACTACTTGACCTTTTATTGGCATCTGCATCGCTATTTGGTAAGGTGTGATGCCATAGCTTAAGGCTTTGTTCTCATCGATTTTTAACTCGACTTCCATAAAATCTTTATCCCAACTTGTTGAGATAGAAGTAAGTCCATGCACATCTTTGATTGCTTCTGCAACAGTGTGAGAGACATCAGGCAGGTTCTCAACATAAGGAGAACTTGCACGAACATCTACAGTCGCTTTGATACTAGAGACTGCCGTCGCTCCAAAGTCATAAACATCATTGCGTTTTATACCTTTAAGCTTTGCTAGTCTATCACGGATTTCATCTTCAAGTTGCCAGATAGTTTTCTTTCTCTCAAAGCGGTTCACTGCATTAATAGTAATCGTTGCTTCAGCAGGTAAGTTACCTGAGCCTAGTGAGAGTACACCTGGTTCAGTACCAAACGCCACAGAACTCATTTTTACCCATTTTTGCTCACCGAGCCATGTTAAAAATGGACGGATTTTTTCCTCTGCCCCATCTACTGTATCATTTGAGCTAAATGCCATCTGTACTTTGATGATACCAGTATCCATAGGAGGCATAGCATCTTTTCCGATAGTCGGCATAATATTTTTAAGACTCAACATTAAGATAGCGATAACACCCATCGTGAGCATCATACGGCGAAGAAACCAAAACTTTCCATTTGAAAATTTAATTATTCCTACATACGGAGTAACGAGTCGCCCGATTGTGTTTTGGTAGAACCACTCAAAACCGTTTTCTACCTTTGTTTTTCCAACACCATTTTTATAGAGCCACTTAGAAAGTAATGGAATAAAAGTGATAGAGAGGAACCAACTCACACCAAGTGCGATGATAAGTGTCTCGATAAGTGGCTTAAATATTTTCTCTGGAAAACCACCAATAAACATGAGAGGAAAGAGGATAGCTACAGTTGCGATAGTTCCTGCAAAGATAGGGCTAAGCACCTCTTTTGTTCCATGGAAGATGGCGTCTTCTAGCTTCTCATGCCCTTCGGTGAGATGGCGTTCGATGTTTTCTAGCACAACAACGGCATCATCGGTAAGCATACCAAGGGCTAAAATAATCGCAGTATAGATTACGATATTTAACTCCCCACCAGTGAGCCAGATAATAGCCATAGTCGAGAAGAAAACCATAGGAATAGAAAGACCAGCAGCGATAATCGCGCGGAAGTTTCCTAAGAAAATCATAATAACGATAAGTGTGTAGATAACCGCATCACGAAGTGCTTCAAGCATATTTGTATTGGCTTGTTCTATGAGATCTCTTTGGGTATCAGAGATAGCAAACTTGATATTTGGGTACTTTACCTCAAGCTTTTTCATCTCGGCACGAGCTGCTTTACTGACATCAAGAACACTTCCTCCGGGTGCGCGTTGCACAGCTAAGGCGATGGCATCTTTACCATTTCCTATGTAACCACTTGTGCGTTTTTTATAACTCCACTTCACATCTGCTATGTCGCTTAGGCGAACATTTGGCATAATCTGAAGTTGTTTGAGTTTTTCAACATTATCTCTCTCACCATAGACAGTAACAGTGTAAAAGTCATTGTCCCCTTTGAGAAAACCTATAGGTATATCACGGTTAAGAGTTGCAATAGCTTTGGTGATACTCTCAAAGTTTACACCGTAGCGTTTAGCTTTGAAAGGGTCTACTTCAATGTTTACAGCACTCTGATAACCACCAAAAACTTCTACATTTCCTATGGTTTTATTACTCAGCATATGAGGTTTTATAAAACTATCTGCTATCTTTCTTATATCTGCAAGTGAGATATTTTTGTTTTTTGGAGTAAGCGAGATAACATCTACTGGAAGTGTAAAGTCTCCTGCTGTGTAGATAGCAGGATTTATCCCTGTAGGGAGTTTCGCTTTAGCGATGCTAAGTGCATTTGCCACATCAACTGCCGCTGCATTTAAGCCTTTACCATAATCAAAATCTGCTTTTACGATAGAGTAGTTTGCCACATTTATACTGCTTACATCTGTTACAAGCCCTAAGCGAGAAATCTCCTGCTCAATAGGCTTTGAGACAGTAGATGCAGCGACTTGAGCTG
>JALUKS010000210.1 GCA_027056465.1 Sulfurimonas sp. | reverse complement strand
AATTTATAATTTAGCTATCTGACTTGAGGACAGACTCAAATAAATTGGTCTTGGGGCAGATTCGATATGCTAAAACTCTTCTTATTTTAATTATAGCCTTTTTTAGGCATTTGGTATTATATGAGGGAATGTTTGTTAAACATGAAGTCTTCCCTAAAGATTACTTTTCAATCTCTAAATCTTTACCCTATTTTGTATGATTAACACTGCATCATCCAAGAATTTCTGAGTTGAGACTCTCTTCAAAACAGATAGAAAAAATTCAGAAAATAAAAAGTGATACTACTCCAATAGTACTAAAATCTGCAAAAGAAATTAAAGCACTTGAAATAGCATTAACACTGGGTGAACTCGGGGAAACACGTTCGAGAGAAACGGGAAATCATGTCAAACGTGTTGCTCTATACTCTAAAGAGTTAGCACTTTTACATAGATTTTCACAAAAAGATGCTGAGAAGTTACAGATGGCTTCGCCTATGCATGACATAGGAAAAGTCGGAATACCTGATGCCATTCTCAATGCACCAAGAAAACTCACACAAGAGGAGTTTAAGGTCATGAAAACACATGCAGCTCTAGGGTATGAAATGCTAAAACACTTTAACAAAGAGATTCATATCTATGGTCGCATTACAGCTATTGCTGATGTTTTTGATGCACTTGGAAGTGAAAGAGTTTACAAAAAAGCATGGGAGTTAGAGAAGATTTTGGAGCTTTTTAAAGAGCAGAGTGGTAAACATTTTGATCCTACACTTATACAACTCTTTTTGGAGAATCTTGATATTTTCTTAGAGATAAGAAGTCAGTTTACAGATATTCCAGAATAAGGAAGAGGTACAAATTTCGGATGATGAAAGTGAAGTCTATGATCACAAGTCGTGGATACTACAGAGGCATCAAAGGTGATAGTGCCTATCTCTTGCCATACTTTACTTCCATCTAGTTCACTATTTGCTACTGAGATAGTAAATGCAAGTGTTCTACGGTTCTCATCAAACAGAAACTCCTCTCGAAAATCGACTCCATTTACAAGTGTCTGATGAGGGGCTAACTCTATCTTCATCCACTTTGGTGTCTTTGCACTGCTTGTGTTACTCTCTCCCATATAGGAGATTTCATAGAGTTGTCTTATTCCTGGGTTAGTATCTACTTCACCAAAAACTTTAGAGACTTTCGCTGCATATAAAAAGTATTTTACCACGGCAAGTGTAAATGATACTTTTGGCTCATTTGTAAGAGTTACATCTGTAAACTGCTCGGCATCTGTTCCACCTAAATCATCTATAACAAAAAAGTTTGCACTATTTTCACTGTTTGTTTTAAGTGGGTCAAGTGTAGCAAAGAGTTTTCCTGCTAAACCAAAGGCTCTTGTATCACCTTTTTTTGTCTCACTTAGTGCAGAAGATGCACGAGCGATGATGAGAGCTTTACTCCCTTGCTTGAAGTAACCGCTATAAGGGTTTTGAGTGTCTATCTCCCAAATGCCCTTCAAGCAGACACCATTAGGATGGGCAAGTTTGTCATAGTACTCCCGTATATCAGAGTGTTCGACTAAAGTCCGCGAAGCATCTTCAAAGATAATATCTTTAGCCCCATCGAAAAGTTGTCCATAAGAGACTCTGTTTTGGGGAAGTCTCTCTAAGGGGTCAGAGTTCACTTCATCCCATATAGATTGAAACTGGTTTGGGACTGTACTCTCTTCTCTCTTATTTATCGGCTTCCTAATTGGTGGAGTTACTAGTACTTTTTCTGAGGGATTAGAGCCGCATCCACTTACAAGGAGTAGTGCAAAGATAAAGAGAGCTATAGGGATAAGATTTTTCATTTTGTTTTTTTAAAGTATTGTATCTAAGTTTTGTGTAGTGTTTGTGTATAATTAGACAAATAAAAGACAAAGGTTACCTTATGATACTAAGCAAAGAGACTCTACTTGAGCAATTTCGATCATTTTACAAAGAGAATAA
>JALUKS010000209.1 GCA_027056465.1 Sulfurimonas sp. | reverse complement strand
ATCCATCAGGCGAATTGGATTGACTTGTCTATGAAGATGGATTAGGTATAATAGCAAAAAATATGTTGAGGAGGATTTATGCAAACTGTTAAACTAGAATTAGAAGATACACTTTATGCTGATGTGGTCAAAAAAGGTATTGACCTACAAGTAGAACTTAAAAAAGCACTGCATAAAATCTTATACTCAAAAGAGCATAAGATTGCAAATGATATAAATCAATCACTTAAAGATTTGAAAGATGGAAAGTCTAAACCTTTGGATGAGTTATTAAGTGAAGTTTGAGACACTTCTTTGATACAATTAATGATATAGGAGATATTTAATGCAAACAATTCAACTGCAAGTAAAAGATGGTTATACTCAAAATATTTTAGATATGTTGGGGAGTGTTAAGGATATAATGCTTGAAAAGATAGAGGTTCAAAAAGATCCGAACTTAGAGTATGATGCTTACTTCTACGAGAGAAGAGAATCGCTTCATAAACTACATGCAGATATAGAAAATGGTAAGATGCCAATGTATGATTTTAATGACTCAATGGATGAGTTGATTGAAGAACTGCAAAAATGAAAATTGTAGAGTCTCAAAAATATAAAATTTGTACAAGAACTAAAGAAAAGTGTGCAAAACATCACTCATTTTCCTTATAAATATCGAATATCAGTCTATTTTGAAGATGATAATGTAAGAGATATGACATACAAGTCATATAGTGTGATTTATGAAGTATTTGAGAATAAAATAGTGATAATGATTATTTTTAATCAGAACAAACCATGTGAAGAGGAGATAAAATCTTGAAATATAAAATAGGAATAATGCTAATGTCAGCTCTATTCTTTACAGCTTGTACTTGGGCAGAGGTAACTCCTGAACCTATAGAAAAACAGAAGACAAAACAAAAGCCAAAAAAAACAGTTATTGAAGTGGCACACAGTACTCCAACAAGTATGATGCTAAAAGCAATAGACTCTTCTCTTACTGTGTCATGAGAGGTCTTATAAAAAACAACACCAATTTAGATAGACTTTTTACTTATGTCAAATCATATGTGGAAGAGAAATCTTATGAGATGGGTGCTAGTTATGAGCAAGTGCCTGTTTATGATGGAAACATCAAGATGGGGATATAGTTGAGATATAAAATACTCTTCTCATTAGCTACTATTTTACTTTTTGTATCTTGTGCAAATCAAGCAAAGCCATCTCAAACGCCAGCTTGGTATCACTCTCAAACTACCCAAGCACAAAATAACTCTCAATTTTTAGGCTATGGAGATGCAAAAACTCTTTTTCAAGCGAAGTCCATCGCCAAAGAAGAGATAGCTCAGAGTTTGATAAGTCATGTAGAAACAAGTTTCGTATCAAAAACAGAAGTGCAAAAAAATGGGAATAAAGAGCAGTACAACACGCAGACAAAACATAATCTAAAAGTGACTACAAAAATAGATTTACAAAATCTTAGCATAGTCAAACAAGAGTACTTTGATGGCAGATACTATGTTCTTTTAGCCTATGAAAATCTTGACTTAGCCTATAAAATCAAAAAAAGTGTTCCAAATATAGAGTGTGGTAAGGTAAATGAGTACATAAAAAGTACACCCTTGTATCAAACTATTAGAAGTTCACTTTCGTGTGATATTAACTTAAAACTTCAAAGAAGAAATAGTGCTTGGTATTTGGGATATAAAGAGAAAGAGTTCTTGTTAAATAGTTCTGAGTTTGAGAAACTTTATGTTGTAAAACACTCTAAGATTTTTGATTTTCAGATTAGTGAGCCAATGTTAAAAGATGGTGATAGTTTTTTCTTCCGAGTAAAGAGTAAAAAAGAGGGCTATATCACTCTTTTAGATGTTTATGAAAATGGGATAGTGACAGTTATCAGCCCATCACAAAAGATAGAGAAGAGTTTGCAGATACCATCAAAAGAGAGTGCGAACTATTTTGAAGCTGCAGTAGTGGAAAATAGTCATGATAGTTCTGATCTCTATGTGGCTCTTTTTAGTAAAAATCCACTTGATATGAGTCGATTTTCTTATGCTGATGATAAGGTGCTATCTAGTGAAGTGGCATACAAGTTTGATGAATTGATAGAGATGCTGAGTAGTTTAGAGTATGCGACATTAGTCGTTCATATCGGTAAATAGTTTAATATGAGAGTGATGTACTAATGGCTGATGACGGCGAAAAGACAGAAGAACCCACCGACAAGAAAATAGAGGATGCCAGAAAAGAGGGGAATGTCCCCAAGTCTCAAGATGCTTCAGGGGTTATTACTCTTTTTGTAGCTATTTTAACTGTACTGATGGTTTTTCCTTTTATAGCAGAGCATATGCTGAAACTTTTTCAGTACTACTTCTCTCTTGTTGGGACTCCCTTAGATAAACCTTTTATGCTTGATATTGCCATCGTAACATTCAAAGAAACTCTTTTGATGGTACTACCTTTAGCGCTTGCCGTCGCAGTCGCTGGTGTTATAGCTGCAATAGCACAGTTTGGTTTTTTGTTTAATCCTGATGCTATTCAACCAAAGTTTTCAAAATTAGATCCAATAAAAGGAACGAAAAATCTCTTTAGTATAAAAAAACTTATAGAAGGTGTTAAAATCACTTTTAAAGCACATACTACTTTAGGTGTTGGTTTTATATTTTTCTTTTTCTTTATAAAAGAGTTACCAACTGTAGCTCTCTTTAGTTTGCCAGATCAGCTTGAGTGGCTTAAGGATAAGATGATAATTATCGCACTTGTTATGCTTCTTGTTATCTTTTTCTTCGCCCTCATTGATATCGTGATAGTACGAAAACAGTACTTCGATGGTCTTAAAATGAGTAAACAAGAGATAAAAGATGAGATGAAAAATATGGATGGGGATCCTCTTATAAAGTCTAAGATTAAACAAAAGCAGATGGAAATATCTCGTCAACGCATGATGGCAGAAGTTCCAAATGCCGATGTAGTCATAACAAATCCAACACACTATGCAGTTGCCATAAAGTATGACCAAGAAAAACACCACTCTCCTGTTGTTGTTGCCAAGGGAATGGATAATATGGCACAACAGATAAAAAAGGTAGCTCGTGAAAATGAGGTGCATATTATCCAAAATCCTCCACTTGCTCGTTCACTCTATGCAGAAGTAGAAGTTGATAAGCCAATTCCAGAGGCACTTTTTGGTGCTGTAGCTGAGGTTTTGGCATATGTCTATAAAATGAATAGAAAATAGTATATAATTCGTTAAAAAGATAGTATGAATATTAATTTACAAAACATAGAGAATAGTTCACATATTCTTTTATTAGCAGATAATAGTAGTTTTTTTAATGCTAGTGCACTCTATACTTATCTCTTGACACTTCATAAGAAGGTCTCTTTACAGACAGAAGAGGAGTTGCCTAAGAAGTTTTCATTTGCTCCATGGTTCGAGAAAGTCCGTTTACTTGCTAAGTCAAATGCAGAATATATTGTTGAAGTTAATGATAATACACAGAAACTTTACACTTTTTTTGTAGAAAATGAAATTAAAATAAATCAGAAGATGGCGACATCTCTGTATGCAGGAATGTTAGAGCAGTTTAAGATATTTAGTTCTCCTGAGTGTGATGGTATGGTATTTGCTACTGTTTCACAACTTATTGGACTAGGAGCTGAGCATAAAAAATGTAAGGACTACTTACTTTATGCACAGCCTCTCTCTTTTTTACGGCTTAAAAGTCTCCTTTTAGGAACACTAATCTTAAGAGAAGAAGCAAAGGTAGCAGAGCTTTTTTTGAGCGATAAGCAACTTAAGGAGAGTGGAGCAAAGCTTGAAGATGCTTATGCTTTGATGGATGATGCATTAAGAGTTATACATGTTAAAGAAGTCAGACTTATAAAGTCTGATGAAAACAATAAAATTTTAAAAATATTAAAGGAAAAGATTTGAAAGAAAAAAATAGCACATCATTAGGTTTACTCTTAGGTTTAGCATTATTTGTAGGTGGTACTCTTTTTATCTACTTCTCTTCTATGTTTGAGCGAAATGCTCCTGTTGTTACCATGTCCACGGGTGAGTACTGGAACCTCAAAAAACCTTTAGAGATAAAGATAGAGGATGAAAGTGGTATAAAGTCTTATAAAATAACAATGAAAAGTAATAAAGAGTCAAAAACACTTCAATATGAACAGCTTATTACTCCCGAGAAGTCGCTCTCTTTAACAGTTAAGCCTCCAAGAAGTGCTTATGCTATGAAAGAAAAAAATATAGAAATAATTGTAGAAGCAAATGATGTGAGTAAATGGAACTTTTTAGAGGGAAATAGTGTCCGTCAAGTTTTTAAATTTATAATCGACAAGAAACGTCCACAACTCAGTATTGTAAGTAATTCGTATAAAATCTCTCGTGGTGGTTCTGCTCTTGTAATTTTTAGAGCGATGGATGCAAACCTTAAAGACCTTTATATCGAGGGTGTTAATGGTAAAAAATTTATACCACAACCATTTTATAAAGATGGCTATTATATTTCTCTATTAGCATGGCCAGTAAAAGCAGAAAACTTTAAGGCAACTGTTGTAGCAACGGATTTAGCTGGAAATGTAGCAAAGTCTTATGTGCCTCTTTATCTTAAAAATAGAGCCTACAGAGTATCGAAAATTAACATTAGTGATAGGTTTTTAAAAACGACTGCAAATCTATCGGATCAATTTCCAGAGACACAAGGGCTAACAGATGCACTAGAGCAATTTAAAATTCTTAATGGTGCCGTGAGAACTCAAAATGAGGAACTTATTCATAAATTTTCTTCTGTTGTGGATAAAGATAAAAAAATTAATAATTTTAAAATAAATAGAATGTACCCTCTGAAAAATGCAGCAGTTGTTGCTCGTTTTGGAGATCATAGAAAGTACTATTATAATGGTGAGTATTTAACCGACTCTTACCACTTAGGACTTGATCTCGCTTCAAATGCAATGGCTGCTATAAAATCTCAAAATAAAGGAACAGTTGTTTTTGCTGACTTTAATGGTCTTTATGGAAATATGCCGATAATTTCACATGGCTTAGGTCTTTATACTATCTATGGACACTGTTCAAGTATTAAAGTAAATGTAGGTGATGAAGTTACAAAAAATCAGATAATAGCAAATACAGGAGCAACTGGATATGCTATGGGTGACCATCTACATTTTGGTGTTTTAGTGCAGGGTATAGAAGTTCGTCCACAGGAGTGGATGGATAGACAGTGGATGAAACTTAACATCACGAATGTAATCAAGAGTGCAAAAAAAATAATAAATAGAAATTAGGGAGTATCACTATGTATCAAACAACTATAAAAAAGAGTGTTGAACTCGTTGGAATTGGTTTGCATAAAGGCTCTCCTGTAAAACTACGCTTAGAACCTCTTGAATCAAATAGTGGTATAGTCTTTTATAGAAGTGATGTGGATGTTTCTATTCCTCTTCTTCCGAAAAATGTTGTCGATACAAAGATGGCAACAGTTATAGGAAAGGATGGTTATATTATCTCTACAATAGAGCACCTTCTTTCTGCTGTATATGCTTATGGGATTGATAATCTACGTGTTATTGTTGATGCCGATGAAGTACCTGTTATGGATGGAAGTAGTGCGAGTTACTGTATGCTTTTAGATGAAGCTGAGGTTGTGCAACTTGATGTACCCAAAAAGATTATGCGTATTAAAAAAGATATTGAGATTAAAGAGGGTGAGAAGTATGTGAAACTCTCTCCAGCCCCAGATTTACAGTATGATTTTACTATTAAGTTCCCCCATCCAGTGATACAAAAGCAAGAGTTTGTTCTCAAGTTTACGAAAGAATCCTACAAAAAAGAGATTTCTCGTGCACGCACTTTTGGCTTTTTACATGAAGTGCAGTATCTACGTTCAAAAGGTTTAGCACTTGGTGGTTCTCTTGAAAATGCGATAGTCTTAGATGAGAAGAAAATTCTTAACCCTGAGGGATTGCGTTTCGAGGATGAATTTGTTCGACATAAAATACTTGATGCTATTGGAGATATGTCTCTTATTGGTATGAACTTTATAGGAAACTATGAGGCACTTGCTGGAAGTCATGATCTTAACCATAAGCTTACTTTAGCACTTTTAGCAGATGCAGAGAACTATGAAGTAGTAGAGCTAGTGGGTGAGAAAACTAAAGAGTTAGAAAAAGCTTATGCCTAAGGTTGATCTGCTCTTTATAACACTTACTTCCCCTATCCTTATAGGAGTTTATGAAGAGGGTAAACTTATCGAAAAAGTGATTTCAGAAGAGAAAAGTTCTGATGTTCTTCCTCTACTTTTTAAAGAACTTCAAGAAAAGTACATCATTGAAAAACTTTTTTATGTAAATGGGCCAGGAAGTTTTATGGCGATTAAAATCGCCTATGTTTTTTTAAAATCTATGAGTGTTTTAAAGAAAATCCCACTTTATGCTACAGATGCCTTTTATTTTAATAATAATCAGCCAATAAAAGCGATAGGTAAGTTACATTTCGTTAAAGTTGCGTCAGAAATAAAAACTCAAAAATTTGAATCTGCACAAGAAGTATATTTTAGACTTCCGGATATGTTGGATTTTGATGAGTTTAGCACAGATGCAGCACCATTATATAAAATAGGTGCTGTTGGACAATAGGAAGTAAGTAGTGATAATAAGTGTACCAGCAACATCAGCAAACTTAGGGCCAGGATTTGACTCTTTAGGATTAGCTGTAGACCTTCGTAATAAGGTTGAATTTCATCCATCAAAATTTTTTAGTGTAAGTATTAAAGGCGAGGGTGAAAATAACCCACGTCTTAAAGGTAATAATCTTTTTATCTCTATCTTTAACGATCACTATTCTCGTTTAACAAAGAAAAAACAGAACTTTAAGTTCACTTTTTACAACTCTATTCCAATGTCGCGTGGACTTGGAAGCTCTTCTGCTGTGATAGTAGCCGCTATTGCTTCAGCACATGAAGCAGCAGGGATAAGAGTGAGTAAACGCCGTATCCTAAATCATGCACTTGTGTATGAATCACATCCAGATAATATTACTCCAGCAGTTATGGGTGGTTTTAATGCGGCGACTATCGAAAAAAATAAAGTCTTTTCCCAAAGAAAACATCTGCCAGATTATCTTAAAGCTGTTGTAGTGATACCAAACAAGCAGATGAATACATCAAAATCTCGCACAACATTGCCAAAATCCTACTCTAAAGAGAATGCCGTCTATAATCTTTCTCACACGGCACTTACGGTTGCTGCATTTTTTAATGAAGATTGGGAAATGTTGAAACTTGCTGCACAAGATAGATTTCATCAAAAAGCACGGATGAAAACTCTCCCTGAACTTTTTTCTGTGCAGAAGACAGCCTATGAGTCAGGTGCTTTAATGAGTACACTTTCAGGGAGTGGAAGCACTTTTTTCTCTCTTGTGTATGATGATGATGCTTCGATGATGGCAAATAAATTTTCTCAAAAATTTCCAGATTATGGAGTAAAGATTTTAGACTTTGACAACAATGGACTCTTAATAGAGCGCTAAGCCTATTAAATAAAGCGAGATTTAGATATAATGGCGAAAATTTTTCATCAACCAACAAGAATGTGTGTTTCATGTCGTGAACGTGCAAGCCAGTCGAAGATGTATCGACTCACTTGTAGAGATGGAAACTTACGTTCATTTGAAGGAGTAGGCAGAAGTTTTTACTTATGTACTACTTGTTTAAAAGATGAAAAAAAAATCTCTAAAGTTTTGATGCGTCAATGCAGAAATAACCAAAGAGAACAACATATGAATAACCTAAAGGAGATCATCACTGATGACAGATAAAGTTAGTATTAAAGAAATTGCAGACGAGCTAGGAATTACTTCTAAAGATGTTTTAGAAAAAGCAAAGAGTATGGGTATAGAAGTAAAAGCAGCACAAAGCAAGGTTACAATGGAACAAGCAGATGGTATAGCAAACTTCATAATGAATGGTGAAGATGAAAAGCCAGCTCCAAAGAAACCAAAAATAATTAAAAAAGCTAAAACTGAAACTCCAAAAGTAGAAGTAGCAGTAGAAGCAACCACCACTGAAGCTCCAAAAGCAGAAGAAGTGAAAACTGAAGTTGCTCCTGAAGTAGTGACTGCAAATGAAGAGCCAACAAAAGAAGCAGCAGTTGAAGCTCCAAAAACAGAAGAGACTCTTACTGAAGAAAAAATAGAAACGGTAGAGATAGCTGCACCTGTGAAAGCAAAACCGAAATCTACTCTTAGAGTTGTGACTCCAGTTTCAAGAGTAGGACTTAAAAAATCAGGTCTAAAAATTGTAAAGAAGAAAAGACCAAAAATAGAAGAAAATTATAATCTTCCACAAAAACAAGCTTCAGTATCTTCTTATGGAAAAATGAGTGCAGAAGTTCTTGCAGAGCTTGCACAGAAGAAAAATAGAAGAGGTGCTAGTTCATCTACTGCTAGAAAACAAGAGCAGGGTAAACGTATAGATATATTTGGCGGTTCTATGGCTGATGTATCTATGGATATGGCTGACCAAGTAGTACTTCTTGATTTAAACTCAACAGAGAGAGCTCCTCTTCCTGCTGAACAGCCGAGAAAACCTCGTCCTCCAAAACCAGCTGGACGTAATGGTAATAAAAAAGCAGCCCCACGTGGACGAAAAGTACGTAAAGATAAACGTAAAAAGTATGCAAAAGTAAATCATGAAGAAGAGATTGTAACTCAAGTAGAGATTCCAGAAGATATTCGTGTTTATGAGTTTGCAGAAGCTTTAAACCGTCCTATTACAGATATTATTAAAGTTCTTTTTGATCTTGGTATGATGATGACGAAAAATGATTTCCTTGGAAATGATGAGATTGAAATCCTCTCTGAAGAGTTTGATGTTGCAGTAACTATCATTGACCCTAAAGATGAGTTTACTCAAGAAGTTGAAGATATTGAAGAAGATCTAGATGCGACTGAAAGAGCTCCTGTTATTACTATCATGGGTCATGTTGATCATGGTAAAACATCACTTCTTGATGCAATCCGTGAAGCGAAAGTTACTGATGGTGAAGCTGGTGGAATTACACAGCACATCGGTGCATATACGATTGAGCAAAACAAGAAAGCTATTACATTTATAGATACACCAGGACATGCGGCGTTTAGTCATATGCGTCAAAAAGGTACAGAGATTACAGATATTATCGTAATTGTTGTAGCTGCTGATGATGGTGTGAAACCTCAAACTCTTGAAGTTATTAAACTTGCTAAAGAGTCTGGTGCTCCTATCATCGTTGCACTTAATAAAATGGATAAAGAGACTGCACAACCAGATATGGTAAAAGGTCAGATGGCAGAACATGGCATCAATCCTGTTGATTGGGGTGGAGATATTCCATTTGTACCTGTATCTGCAAAATCAAATATGGGTATTGATGACTTACTTGAAGAGATTCTTACTACAGCTGAGATATTAGAGCTTAAAGCAAATACAAATGCACTTGCCAAAGCTGCTGTTATCGAGTCTTCTTTAGAAAAAGGTCGAGGTCCAGTTGCTACAGTAATTGTTCAAAATGGTACTCTTAAAGTTGGAGATTATGTGGTTTGTGGTGCGGCTTATGGTCGTATTAAAGCTATGTTTGATGAACACAAAAAACAAGTTAAAACTCTTTTACCATCGCATACGGCAGTTGTTGCTGGTCTAAATGCAGTTCCTGCATCAGGTGAGATTATGACAGTTATGGAAGATGAGAAAGAAGCGAAAGCTTATGCTCTTAAACGCCATGAGTATGATAGACATAAAGAGCTTTCAGTCTCTATGAAATCTTCACTTGAAGATATGACTGCGATGATTGCAGAGGGTAAACTTAAATCTCTTAAAGTGGTACTTAAAACTGATGTTCACGGTACACTTGAAGCTATTAGAAGCTCTATACTTGAACTTCGTAATGATGAAGTTAAGGTAAATATCATCTCTAGTGGTGTTGGTGGTATTACAGAAAACGATGTTGAACTCGTAAATAACTCTGAAAACTGTATTTTACTTGGATTTAACGTTCGCCCTACTGGTGCAGTAAAAGCTGCTGCAAAACAGAAAGGTGTTGATATTAAGACTTACTCAATTATCTATCAACTTATTGATGATGTAACTGGTATGCTTACTGGTATGATGGCTCCGAAATTTACAGAAGAGAATACTGGTCAAGCAGAAGTTCGTGAAGTATTTAAGATACCTAAAGGTGTTGTTGCTGGATCTGTTGTTGTGGATGGTCGTCTTATCCGTGGTGGTATGGTTCGTGTTATTCGTGAAGGTGTTGTTTACTATGAGGGTGAACTTACGTCACTTAAACGCTTTAAAGATGATGTTGAAGAGATTGGTAACGGTTATGAGTGTGGTGTTGTTATCAGTGGTTACGATGATGTACGACCTGGCGATGTTCTTGAAACATTTAAAAAAGTTGAGCAGAAAGTAGAGTTATAGACTCATGACTGAAGCACAAATAAAAATCAAGAGAACGGAATCCGTTCTCTTAGAACTTATCCCCCAAGCACTTGGTCAGATGAATGATAAAAGACTTCATGAGTTAAATGTTATTGAAGTTTCATGTTCACGTGGAAAAAGTGATGCAAAAGTATATATTAATCCTTATAATTTAACTGAACAAGAGAAACGCGACTACTTAAAGCTTTTAAGAAATGCACGTCCTATTGTTGAGACTTATTGTCTAAAGGATCAAGGTTGGTATAGATGTCCAAAATTTACTTTTGAGTTTGATGAGCAGATAGCAAAATCAAAAAACATAGATGACCTTTTCAGTAAAATAGCAAATAGAAAAAAAACAGAGGAAGCATAATGAGCTTACAGAGTGATATAGAATCAATAGTGAAATCAGTCGATTTAGAACTGTATGATGCAGTTATTGTAAGTGAACATGAAGAGACTATTTATCGTGTGAGTATTATGTCGCCAGAAGTAGAAGATGGAAAACGCAAGGGTGTAAGTTTGGATGCTTGTGTAGAACTTACACATATGATTTCTCCTCTTTTAGATGTTACTCCTCCAGTCTCTGGGGATTATAGACTTGAAGTAGGAACGGCTGGGATAGAGAGAAAACTTGTAAATATTGCTCACTTCAAGAAGAGTATTGGCGAAAAGGTTTCACTTCTTCACTCAGGAAAAGAGAAAACTCGTGGTGTTTTAGTTAAAGTGGAAGGTTCTACTCTATTTGTAGAAACAGAGGATGATACAGTTGAAGTTGCATTCAACGATGTTATCAAAGCAAAAACTTATTTCGAGTGGTAGATAGCATTTAGATGCAAATCAATAATGAGTTTTATATATCCCTTGCCATACAAGAAGCATGGAAGTATCAAGGTCTTACCTATCCAAATCCAGCTGTTGGTTCTACAGTAGTTGGTGAGCATGGAGAGATTTTAGCAGTAGAAGCACACAAAAAAGCAGGTGCACCTCACGCAGAGGTCAATGCTCTACAACAGGCTTATTACAAACTTACACAAGATAGTAATATCTTAGCACTTGAGGATTCAAGTGATATTCATACATATCTCTTAGCAAATCATAATGGTATTTTTAAAAACACGATACTCTACTCTACATTAGAACCATGTGCACACTCTGGAAAAACACCATCTTGTGCATGGCTTATAGCTAAACTTGGCATAAAAGAGGTCTATGTTGGCTCACTAGATGTAAATCCTATCGCTAGTCGTGGTAATGATATTTTACATAAAAATGATTGTGTCGTACATAGTGAACTCCTCAAAGAAAAATGTGATGCACTTCTTGCACCTTTTAATAGTTGGCAAAAGAAGCAATTTGTTTTTTTTAAATGGGCAGAGCGTTTAAACGCGACAGTAGATGCAGGCAGAGTAAGTTCTAATGAGTCACGAAAAAATGTCCATGCCATGAGAGATGTTTGTGATTTACTTGTTATAGGTGGTAATACTGTTAGAGAAGATAGACCCACACTTGACTCGCGTTTAGTGGATGGCAAAGCACCTGATATTTTGATACTCTCTCGTAAAGGTGAGTTTGATAGAACTATTCCTCTTTTTCAGGTTGCAGGGCGAAAAGTTTTTATCGAGAGTGATTTTGAAAAGTTACAAGAGTATAAAAATATTATGATTGAGGGTACAGACTCTATGTTTACTCTTACTCGTGATATTGTTGATTATTATCTCTGTTATTTAGCACCAGCATTTTCAGGGAGTAAAACCATTGGAAAGAGTGATGCAAAGTTTGAGATTTTACACACAAGAGAAGTAGATAAAGATATAATTATGTGGATGAAAAGGATAGATAAAATATGAGTATAAATAGTCAAAAACAGGAAAAAATTGTAGAGATGTTTGATGATATAGCACCAACTTACGATACGGCAAATCGTGTTATGAGTATGGGTGTTGATAAGTCATGGAGAAGAAAAGCATGTGACCTCTCTTATGAGTTTCTCGCAAAAAAATCTATAGACAAAATCGTAGATGTTGCTTGTGGCACAGGCGATATGATGGACTTCTGGCGAGAGCGTGCTGAGAAATCTAGCATAGTTATCGGGGAGATAGTAGGTGTCGATCCCTCTGTTGGGATGGTCGATGTGGCTCGTAAAAAGTACCCTAAATTTAACTATCATATCTCAAAAGCTACTGAAATTCCTCTTGAAGATGCGACTGCTGATATTTTAAGTATCACTTATGGTATCCGAAATGTTGTCGAACGCGAAGCTGCATTGCAAGAGTTTAATCGTGTACTTAAAAAAGATGGTCTTGTCGTTATTTTAGAGTTTATGAAAAATGAAAATCCATCATTTTTAAGTAAGATAATGAACTTTTATACAAACAATATCTTGCCAAAAGTGGGTGGCTTTATCTCTAAAAACTTAGAGGCTTATGAGTATTTACCAAACTCTATCGAGACTTTCTCAACAGTTGCAAATATGCAGAGAGAGCTAGAGAGTGCTGGATTTGAGATGCTCTATACACAGAGTTTCTCGATGGATATTTCGACTCTGCTTATAGCTAGAAAAAAATAATATTTTAGGATGTTTACACTTTCAGTCTCAGGACTCAACGAGCAGATAAAAGGTCTGCTTGAGACTAGCTTCAACCAAGTATTAGTCGAGGGAGAACTCTCTCGTATTACCTTTCACAACTCAGGACATATCTACTTTACACTTAAAGATAGCTCTTCTGTTATCAGTGCGGTAATGTTTCGTGGAAATGCTTCAAAGTTGAAGTTTCGCCTAGAGGAGGGAATGAAAGTTGTGATAAACGCAGCCCTTTCTCTCTATAAGCCTCGTGGCTCTTATCAGTTGAATTGTTTTAGTATTGAGCCATCAGGGCAGGGTGCGCTTGCACTTGCCTATGAGCAACTTAAACAGAAACTTTCAGCCCAAGGCTACTTCAACACTGAAATAAAAAAACAACTTCCAAAATTTCCTCAAAAACTTGCTCTTATCACTTCAGTGACAGGTGCAGCTCTGCAAGATATGCTACGAGTGGCAAATAGTCGTTATAGAAACCTTGAGATAGATATTTATGATGTTTTAGTGCAAGGAGAGAGCGCTTCGAGTGCTATAGCAAACGCGATAGTAGTCGCTGATACGAAAGAGTATGACATTATGGTCGTAGGTCGTGGTGGTGGAAGTATAGAGGATTTATGGGCTTTCAATGAAGAGAGTGTAGCAAATGCCATCTTTCATGCCAAAACTCCCATCATCTCTGCCGTTGGTCATGAGATAGACTGGGTGATAAGTGACTTCGTAGCTGATGTACGAGCTGCTACTCCAAGTGCTGCTATGGAGATAGCTCTGCCAGATACCAACGAGCTTTATCAGTATATTGATACACTCTCTTCTCAAATGAGTCAAATTTTAGAGCAAAAAATCTATGCAAGGTCTCAAGAACTTTTACATCTCAAAAACTCTTTTGCACAGCACTCTGTAGATAAAAAAGTGGCACAGAGAGAAGAGGAGATTAAACAGCTCAAAGAGAATTTTTCTCAAGCAGTGGCGTTTAAGATGCAAGGTTACGAACGTGATATGGCAACTTTTGTACAGCGTTTCCCTCAAGCAGTTGAATCGCAACTAAATATTGCTCAAAATCAGCTTACAAACTTGAAAAAAACGCTAGAATCAAATAATCCAAAATTCAAAAGTAAAAAGGGATTTGCACAGCTCTCACAAAATGCACAAGTGGTAGATATTAATTCTCTCAATATCGGAGATGAGTTTGAAGCACAGAGTGCTACTGTAGTGCTTAAGGCAAAAGTCCTTACAAAGGAAAATATAGTATGAGTTATCCACAATTTTTTGACACAATAGAAACAATAAAAGTAAAAGACCCTCTCTCTCAGCTTTTAGGTGCATTTGATGCAGGCGAGTATGAGTTCTCTTATCTTGATGTAGTAAAATCTGCTGGGCACTCTTGTCCTACGGTATCGGGCGCTTATCTTATCACTCTTGAGGCACTAAAAGCTCTTTATCCAAATGAGCGAGCTGTTCGAGGAAATGTTAAAGTAGAATTTGAAGAGTCACTTGAAGAGGGTGTAGCTGGTGTTATCGGCAATGTTGTTTCTCAGATAACTGGGGCTACTGACAAGAGTGGATTTAAAGGTTTACAGGGGAAATTCGCTCGTCACTCTTTAATGAAGTTTGATGCTAACATCTTCTCATCTGCAAGATTTACTCGCATTGATAATGGAAAAAGTGTTAATGTGACTTACAATCCTAAATCTGTACAAGCAAACCCGAAAATGATGCAATTGATGCAGAAATTGGGAAGAGGGAGTGCAACTGCTGAGGAAGTCAAAGAGTTCGGTGAGTTATGGCAAGAGAGAGTGCAGAGAATCTTTGAAAATAGAGATGCAGTTATAGAGGTTAATCCTCTATAAAACAGACCTTTCTAGTTCTATTTAAGAACTAGAGCAGGAAAATAGGTCTGAAGAGTCACAGCAGTTGACGCAGAGATTTTTTTCATGAACTTATCAAACTTATCTTCTTTGTTCCATACTGGAGATTTTACACCGCTGAGTTTTATAAGTCTCTTTTTGGCATCATAACTTACACCTAGTGAGTCAACTAAGCCAACCTTTTTTGCTTGAAGTGCCGTAAATATGTGAGCATTGGCAAAAGAGTCGCGTTTATTGAAATCTAGCCCTCGTGCATCGGCGACATCTTTAGTAAACATATTATAAGTGCCTTGAATGACTTTATTAAGTTCTTTAAGCTCAGGTTTTGACCATGCTCTATCGCTAGTGCCAACTTGTTTATATTTTCCAGCTTTAACAACCTGAGTCTTGATGCCTACTTTTTGCATGATACCACTAAGGTCAGCACCCTCCATGATAACACCTATGCTTCCGACCATACTTCCTGGATTTGCTATAATTTGAGTAGCCCAGATACTAGAGTAGTAACTCCCACTAGCCATAGTTCCCTCAGCATAAGCAACAACAGGCTTTTTCAGAGCTAAGCGTTTAATGGCATAAGCAATTTCAACAGAAGGTGCAACTGCTCCACCGGGAGAGTTCACACTTAAGAGTACACCTTTTATATTGTTATTGTCAGCAGCTGCATCTATCTGTGTCACTATTTCAGTTGCATCCATTATAGGACCAACAAGTTTAATTTCTTGAAGGTTATTAGATTGTAAATCTTTTTCACTTTGTGGTGCAAAAAGTAGAAACAAAATCAGTACAAATAGCATTGCCTTGAAGTTCTCTTGAATAAATTTTAAGGGCAGTGTAATTGGTAAAAATAGTTTTTTAAGAAAGTTCATTATCTTTCTCCTTTTTCGAGTTTTCCGTTAATGTAAACTTTAGAGATGTTATATCGGTGTAGGATTAAATGCACAGCTAACTCTTCACTAGGTGCATTATCTAAGTCAAGTACAATCATATCTGCATTTTTCTCCTCTGCAATCTCTCCTGCATTGATTCCAAGAGCCTCTGCTGCATGAATAGTTACACCATCTATGAGTTTTTTAGCAAACCCAAGAAGTGGTGCAGATGGATGTGAAAAAAGTGAAATTTTCATCTCTTCAAAGAGATCAAGTTTGTAGTTTGAGCTTAGACCATCTGTTGCGACTATCCAACGAATATTTTTTTCATTAAGTGCTTTGATGTTGAGTGTAGGATTTCCTAATAATCGGTTTGATATTGGGCAATGAATAATTGTGTGCTTTGCTTTTGCTATAGTGTTCAATTCGGCCTCATTTGCTTGAACACCATGAGTCATTAGTGTTGGAACCTCATAAAAGTTCGCTAAAAATTCGTGAGAGTCACTTACATTTGCCTCTTGTTTGAGAAGATCTTTAAAAAACTTTTTGAAGTCGCCATCGCTCTTATCTAGCCAGTCACGTTCAGCTTGTGACTCCATAAAGTGTGCAGTGAGAGGGAGCTTTTCGCTCTTAACTATCTCTACAGCTTTACGAATGAGTACGGGATGCACTGAGTAGGGAGAGTGAATCGCTACAGCGGGAGTAAAGCCCTCGCGTTTAACAGACTTAGAAGCATCTAAGCGCGAGATGAAGTCTTTGAAAAGTGTATCTGCCATAACAGCTTGAGAGCCGATAAGCTCATTAAAAAATACTACATTTTGCTTGGCATTTGCACAAGCTTCTAAATCCATAGCATGAGAACTTATAGCTCCAAAGGTCGTGATGCCATTTTCTAGCATAGAGTCTATAGCTTTTGCCATACACTCTTTATCACAGCCATTTATAAGCTCTTCACGATTTTCTATTACACTATAAAGCCAGGACATAAAGTCACCGTAGCTAAGTGATGTTTTGTTCCCTGAGAATTCTATATGCACATGTGCATTTATGAGTCCTGGCATAAGAAGTGAGTTCTCACGAAGAGTCGTGACTTTCGCTTTAGGATAAAGAGCTCTTAACTCTTCAATAGGTGCTATTTTTACGATACTCTTTTCATAGGCGATAGATAGATTTGTACTGATTCTATCTCTAAAATATATAAAATGTGGGGTGATTATTTCCATTTTTCCCTCTGTTTAATTAAATGTGCAAAATTATACACTCTTTTGTATTGTTAAATTAATATTACTTTAGATAAAATAACAGACGTAAGATTAAAATATAAGGCTTGTAATGAAAATAGTAGTAATCCAAGGTCCAAACTTAAACATGTTAGGTGTTCGTGAACAAAATATTTACGGACCAATGAAGTTAGAGCAAATTCATGCTCAAATGAAAGATGTAGCAACACAAAATGGTGTTGAGATAGAGTTTTTTCAAAGTAACCTAGAGGGTGAGATAGTAGATAAAATCCAAGAGTGTTATGGTGAAGCTCATGGTATTATCTTAAATGCAGCAGCATACACACACACTTCTATCGCTATTCGTGATGCAATTTCTGCAGTTTCAATTCCAACTATCGAAGTGCATATTTCAAATATTCATAGACGTGAAGAGTTTAGAAAAGAGAATATGATAGCACCTGTATGTGCCTCTTCAATTGTTGGATTTGGTCCATTTGGTTACCATTTAGCGATGATGGGAATGCTCCAAATCTTAAATGAGATGCAAGCAGCTCACGAAGCACAACAAAAAGCTCAAGAAGCGGCAGCAAAGTAAAATATGTATAGAAAATACTCAATTACTAATACTTTAGAAATTTATAAATCTGAGTACTTTCCTATGCAAAAAAAAGCCACTTCTTCTCTACGACATAAGGCAACTGTTGGATTAGGTGGAAATGTAGGAGATGTGAAACGCCGTTTCCATCATCTTCTTTTTACACTCTCTCGTGATAAACGAGTGCAAGTTGTTGCAACTTCGTTGATTTTAAAAAACCCTCCTTTTGGATACAAACAGCAGGATGATTTTTTTAATTCAATTATGCAGATAAAAACTTCCATGCAGGCAGAAGAATTTTTACAATACCTTCTTCGTATAGAAAAAAAATATGGAAGAAAACGCAGCTTCGCAAATGCACCAAGGACACTAGATTTGGATCTACTCTTTTTTGATAATCTTAAAACTAACACAAAAACATTAACTCTTCCTCATCCTGAATGGGATAAACGCGAGAGTGTTCTCATTCCTCTAGTAGGATTAAAATAGATGAAAATATTAACATTTACAGGTAAAACACCTTCTGAAGCACTAAAAAAGGCGAAAATAGAAGTTGGTGATGATGGTATGCTCATAGAAACAAAAGAGATTTGTAAAAAAGCTTTAGGCAAAGAAGCTCTTTATGAAATAGTCATTGGTATAGATGAGAAAGATATAAAACCTTCCTATAAGTCAGTTTCCAGACCACTCTCTGAGCAAAAACCAGTGAAGCAAGAGAGTCAAGATGTACTTTTTGATCTCTCTAGTGCAGCCAAGCAGATAGCGAAAGTCTCTAGTGTTGCTACGGATGACCCTTTAGCTCAATATATGAAACCTTTAAGAGAGTCTCGTACTACTGCCGAAATCATACCCCCTCGTGAACCAAAAGAGCTCAAAGAGATAAAGAACGAGATAAATAAGCTTACGGATAAAGTAAAAATTATACAAAATATGTTTTGGGATGAAAAATCTCCCCAAATTGAGTCTCAAATCCCTTTAGAGTTTGCAGAGATATATAGACTCGCCTCACAGAGCGGGATGAACCCGGAACATTTGAACGAGCTGATGAAAATTACACTAGAACACATGCCTTTTAAAATGCGCGAAAACTCTATCACAGTAAAGCGATACTTCCAGACAATACTACGTAAAATGGTACCAATAAAACGCGAACCAATTCTCAGAGTAGGAGCAAAAAAAGTGATGATGCTTGTTGGACCAACTGGTGTTGGTAAGACAACTAGCATAGCAAAACTTGCTGCTAGGTACTCTTTTCTTATGCAGAAAAAGTATAAAGTAGGTTTAGTAGTTCTTGATACATATAGAATAGGAGCAGTTGAGCAACTCATGCAGTATGCTCGTATGATGAAGTTAGGTATAGAGACTGTTGTTGATCCCCCGGAGTTTACAAGTGCTTTAGATTCACTTCGTTACTGTGACTATATTCTTATAGATACTATGGGCTCATCTCCTTATGATAAGGGGAAAATTGAGAAGATATATGAGTGTTTAAGTGCAAACACTAGCTCTTACGAAGTTGAAGTAGTTTTAGTTATGCCGAGTTCTAT
>JALUKS010000208.1 GCA_027056465.1 Sulfurimonas sp. | reverse complement strand
GCTCATAAAAACTCTGTTATCATTAAACAAAGTGACATGGATCTTTATGCTGCCATTGATCTTGCAATCGCACGTGCTCAAAAAGCACTCCGTCGTATGCATGACAAAGACACTAACCACCATAAAATTGGACTCAATGAAGCAAAAGCTGAAGTTGTTGATGTAAAAGAAGCAAGTGAATCTCAGGAGGATGAGATAGTTCCCGTAGAACTTGATCTTTACAAACCACGTGAGGTTGAAGATGTTCTCAATGACCTCAAAGAGAGTGGCAAAATGTTTGAAATCTTTTTAGATAACGAAGATAAAACTCGTGTACTTTACAAACGTAATGACGGAAGATTTGGACTTTATTAAACCATAAATCCCTTCTTGTAAAGATGTGGGCTATCAAGGTCCACATACTTTATGACATCCTTATATGCCATCGCTAAGCACTCTGCTGCATAGATCGAGCTTGGTCCCTCTAGCATTGATCCTAACATACACTTCACACCTTTTTCTCTTGCATACTCTAAAATCTCTACAGCCTTAGTAATACCACCACATTTCATCAGTTTTATATTTATCATATCTGCTATATCATTTTCTACAATGTACTTCACATCATTTAAGCTAAAAGCCGCTTCATCAGCAAGTATGAGAATGCTACTGTTTTGTGTGATTTGTTGAAGTCCTTTTAGATCTTTGGCTTGCACAGGCTGTTCTATAAGTTCTATCTTATCTGCTTGTATCGATGCTATGTATTGTAAACTTTTCTCTACACTCCATGCCTGATTTGCATCTATAAGAAGTTGTGCCTCTGGCAGTGACAAAGCAAGGGCTTTTGTTATCTCTATGGCATGTTTTATATCAGCTCCTAGCTTTATTTTTAAAATTTTAAAACCATTTTTATATGTATTTTGTGCATCTTGGAGCATCTCTTCTTGGCTGTTAAGACTGATGGTGATATCTGTTTCAATCTGCTCTTCTTGCTTTGCACCTAAGTATTCATAAATCTCTTGGGTATGCTCCTGTGCTTGGAGTGATATAAGTGCCATATCGAGTGCTGCTTTGGCACTTGAACCTATGGAAAGTTTATGAAGCATTTCTAAGGCTTCCTCGAGTGTTTTAGAGATAAAATCTTTTTTATGATGATTTATAGCATGCTCTATACTCTTTAAGTCTTCCCCTGTAATCGCTTTAGTTGCAGGGGCTTCCCCTATGCCACTGAGTTCACTCTCTAAAAGGATACACACTCGAATAAACTCTACATTCTCAACTCGTCGAAGTGCTGTCACAAAGGGTGTTTGTAATGGAATCTTTTTTATCTGTGTACTTATCTTTTTTATCTTCATCCTGCAACCTTTAAGAGTATATTTCCCACAAGAAGCCCACCAAAAGTACCTATGAGATAGCCCATAATCGCCATCAAAACACCAACACTTACAAGTGCTTTATTGTAAGTGGCAGCAAGTATGGGTGCAGAGGCCACTCCCCCTATATTTGCCAAAGAAGCGATTGCTATACTAAAGAGATCAAGTTTAAATACCTTTGCACCTATAAGCATAATGAGAGCATGGATAAGTAAGATACAAAAGCCCGCTACAACATAGATGAAAACCTCTGAAAAATTTTCAATAACTGCACGAGAACCAATCAACGCTATGAGGATATAAAGCATTGTAGTAGCTACCTCTCCTGAACCGTTTATCTTTTTGAGTTTTGTAAAAGAACCCAGTATCCCAAAAAAAGTTGCCAGTATAACTATGGTGGTTGTATGGTTGAGTATATTGAGCCCCTGATAAGCTATAAAATTGACAAAAAATGCGAGAAAAATGCTCAACAATATAAAAAGCCAGTAGCGTTTTGCCCCCATGCTGCAAGCACATCCTATACTCTCTAAAAAAGCCAGATTCTCTGCACTCTTTGTCCAAGCATTAAAATACTTTGCAAAAGGAACTAAGAACAAAAGAAGCATAACCCATAAAGTGTAGTT
>JALUKS010000207.1 GCA_027056465.1 Sulfurimonas sp. | reverse complement strand
GTAGCATTTGGAATAGGTCCACCATAGGACTGCTCACCCCCTGCAACAATAAAGATGATTTGTAGCTCCTTAGCACTTACAAAACCATTAGAGTCTATATCAAAATTTTGAAAGTTAATATTAGCTGCTTGTTTAGCTTTTTGTAAAGCCAATGGGACATAAGTATTACGAAAAGTTGTAAGATTATCAGTGTATGGGTCATCATTATATTTATTAAAGTGATCCACTCCCATATTTACCCTTATTACACCATCATTATCTATACCATAGGATTCAGTTGCTGGTACAAGAGTAATATTATTGTTCGTATTATTTGCATACCATCTATTAACACTATTTATACCATCTGAAGAGGTATCAAAGAGTTTATTATGCCAAAAGGTATCACTACCATTTTCACTTATATTATTCCAGTTCATTATTATCACAAGTGTTGGAATAGTTAAATTACTCTTCTCTATGGTCAGCCTAGTCACACTACGAACAGGCTCTCCATTGTTATTTTCAGTACCACACCCAATTAAACCTATTAAAATAGTACCCAATAAAAAACTACTAAAAACTTTTTTCATATTTATTCTCTTTTTTATCAATTATAATTACTTATATAATAGCTAAAGTTTCCTTATGTCATAAGAAATTAAACTCTTTTATACTATAATCGCGTTTATAATTTATAATAGATATGGAGCTTTTTTTATGACAAAATACATCTTTGTAACCGGTGGCGTTTTATCTTCTCTTGGTAAGGGAATCACAGCAGCAAGTGTTGGTACACTTCTTAAACACTCTGGATTTGATGTAGGTATGCTCAAAATCGATCCATATATCAATGTCGATCCAGGAACTATGTCTCCACTAGAGCATGGAGAGGTTTTTGTGACTAAAGATGGTGCAGAGACTGACCTTGACATCGGAAACTATGAGCGTTTCTTAGATGCTTCATTTCTCAAGTCTGCAAACTTCACAACGGGACAAGTTTACTCTTCAGTTATCGAGCGTGAACGTTCAGGTGGCTATCTTGGGCAAACTATTCAGGTTATTCCACATATCGTTGGTGAGATTGTCAACCGTATCAAAAAAGCGGGTGAGGGGCATGATATATTAGTCGTGGAGCTTGGTGGAACTGTTGGTGACATCGAGGGACTACCATTTATGGAAGCTATTCGCCAGATGAAACATGATGAAGAGGTAGAGGGGACATTTTTCATTCATGTAACACTTATCCCATATATCAAAGCAGCTGGAGAGATGAAGTCAAAACCTACACAGCACTCAGTACAAGAGCTTCGCCGTATCGGTATCACACCACAGATGATTATCGCTAGAAGTGAAAATGCTCTTCCTAAGACATTTAAAAAGAAACTTGCTATGAGTTGTGATGTCCATCCTGATAGCGTTATAGAAGCACTCGATGCAGCGACTATTTATGATATTCCCGTAACTTTTTTACGCCAAAATATCCTCAAATCAATTTCAAAAGAGCTAGAGTTAGGTGAGCTCAACCCTGATATGGAAGAGTGGGATACACTTGTCAAAAAGATAGTACAGCCTAAACATAAAACTGTAGTCGGTTTTGTAGGAAAGTACCTTGAACTCAAAGAGGCATATAAATCTCTTACAGAATCACTCATTCATTGTGGTGCGCACCTTGATGCTCGTGTTGAGATAGAGTGGGTTGATAGTGAAGAGATAGAAGAGAAGGGGGCTGAGGCACTTTTAGCTGACTGTGACTCTGTTTTAGTTGCTGGTGGTTTTGGTTCTCGTGGTATTGAAGGGAAAATTCAAGCTATCGAGTATGCTCGTGTGAACAGAGTGCCGTACCTTGGTATCTGTCTCGGAATGCAACTCACACTTGTTGAGTATGCAAGAAATATACTTGGACTTGAGGGTGCAAACTCTGTAGAGTTTGATGAGGAAACGCCACACCCAATGGTCTATCTTATAGATAACTTCTTAGATCAAAATGGTGGTGCGCAACTCAGAACACACGAATCCCCAATGGGAGGAACACTGCGTTTAGGTGAATACCCATGTGACACAAAAGATGGCTCACTCATCCAAAAGGCATACAATGGTGCGAAAACTATCCACGAACGCCATCGTCACCGTTATGAAGCAAATCCTGCTTATCGAGCGCAACTTGAAAAAGCTGGTATGATAGTTACTGGTGAATCAAATGGTCTTATAGAGACCGTAGAGATAGAGGGTCACCCTTGGTTCTTAGGTGTACAGTTTCACCCAGAGTTCACATCCCGCTTACAAACGCCAAATGCTTCCATACTCGCGTTTGTGGAAGCTTCTTTAAACGCGGAGTAGCCACTGTTTATACCGACTAAAGTCGGTGTTACGGGCAACATAATCAGTTTGGTGCACCTAAAGGAGCACATCCGGGTTATGTCTCTAATTCCCATATTGTATATGGGAATTCATACTGCAATAGGCATTCCCATTTACAAAATGAGAACGAGGAGACCTCCATGAATATACCAAACTTAACAAAACCAGAACTCTACACACTACTCTCACAGCGTTTTAGCACAAAAGAGAAACGACTCTCTGATATTCCTAATCCTGCTCTACTCTTAAACGCCAGTGATGCTGCAAAGAGGATAGCAGATGCTATTCGTACTAACAAAAAGATAACGTTAGTTGGTGACTATGATGTGGATGGGGTGAGTTCTACTGCCATTATGGTGGACTTTTTTAGGCAAATTCCTTATCCTCTTGAAGCTATTATCCCTAACAGATTTAGAGATGGTTATGGCGTTAGTCCTACAGTTTTAGAGAGAGTCGATGCAGATTTAGTGATCACTGTAGATAATGGTATCTCTGCCATAGAAGCTGCTGCAATTTGTAAGCAGAGAGGGATAGAGCTTATCATTACCGATCATCACACTCCATCAGATATACTCCCTGAGGCTACCTACATCGTAGATCCTAAACTCACAGAGTGTTCTTACCCTTTTAGTGAGATATGTGGAGCGCAAGTGGCTTGGCTTCTGCTTGGACTTGTGAAAAAAGAGCTAGGTTTGAGCATAGATATGAAGCAGTTTTTAGACATCTTAGCTATCGCTATCATCGCTGATATTATGCCACTGATAGATATTAACAGAACCCTTGTAAAAGAGGGACTCAAACTTATAAGCACCACCGATAGACCCTCTTCTGTCATCATACGAGATAGACTCGATAAGTCCGTGATTACGAGTGAAGATATTGCGTTTCAGATAGCACCACGGCTCAACTCTGCTGGGCGACTAGAGGATGCGAGTATCGCGTTAGCGTTTTTCACAGCTAAAGACAACTACACTGCTAACAAACAGTATGAACTCCTAACACAACTCAATGACCTCAGAAAAGAGACCGAAGCAGAGACTACAAAAAGTGCTATGGAGTCAGTCAATGAAGATGACCTTATCACAGTAGTAAGTGGCGAGGGGTGGCATGAGGGTGTTGTGGGTATTGTCGCTTCGCGTCTTGTCGATAAGTTTGGTAAACCTGCTATTGTGTTGAGTGAGAAAGATGGTATCGCTAAAGGGAGTGCTAGAAGCATAGGTGCTATAAGTATCTATGAACTTATCAAAGCAAATGAGTCCTATCTTAGCAAGTTTGGTGGGCATAAAATGGCTGCTGGGCTTGGACTAGAGGTAGAGAACATCGCCGCGTTTAGAGAGGCCATAAACGCAACTGCAAAAGCAATAGACCCTAAAGATTTTATTCCTAAAGAGTCTGTAAGTGGCATACTTGATGCAGATGATATTGACCTTGAGTTACTCACACTTCTTGAGGAGTTTGAGCCTTATGGTGAGGCGAATGCCCGACCATCATTTCTCCTTAAAGACGCAGAGGTTATAGGCATAAAGCTTATGGGTGCAGATAAATCTCACTCTCGTATAGAAGTTCGACAATATCCCCATCAGAGAAAAACACTTGAAATCATCGCGTTTCGCAGAGTGTTTGAGATGCCAGCAGATAGAAAGATAAGCTGTTCCTATACGGTAGCAAAAAATGAGTTTAACGGTAAAATCAGCGTGCAACTCCTCTGCAATAAGATTTATTAAGCAATAACTTTGTAAAATGTTTTATGCTTAAAAGAGAGAGATGTTTTCAACTACGTTCTGAAATAACAACGGCTACGATATTAGCTGAGAATAAGCTTGGTCTTGTTACAAAAGTACAAGGAGTAAAGTTACTCACACTAAGTACCTGCTCGAGTGCAATAAACCTCTCACCCAAAGAACTTAACTACACAACTACTGCCACTACATTCAATGGAACTGGCTCTCTTCTTGCAATAGCCAATGGTACAATCATATCTATCGTAGATATAAAAAGTAAACGATGTATTCAGACTATTCGTACTTTTGAGGGTAAAATAACTCTTCTTATGTTTGTACCAAATACTAAGTATCTCATAGCAGGTTCTGCACATGGACGAGTTGTTCAGTATAGGTATGATGGTCGAATGCAACTCTCACGACTCTGTAGCTTTGGCTATAAACAAAGAGCTATAAAAGAGAACTATGTTAGTGCTTTTAGCTTTAGAAATGGTCTTCTTGCGTCAAGTGGCTATGGTGGAGAGATTATAATTCTCAAGCTCAACTCCTATGCACATAGAGAAATACTTAAAACAAAAAGTACAAAGATAGTTACTCTAGAATTTTTAAGCGATAGTGAAATAGTCAGTGCCAGCATAGATGGACTTATAACTATTCATACACTAAGAGGAGAAAGAGAATCTCGCTATATTGATTCACCTTTTAGTGAGCTACGTAACTTAGTACTCATACCTCAAACAGGATATGCCATTGTCTGTGGTAACTCAAATAGTATAGCTATAGTAGATCTCAAAGAGGGAAAAATCCTTCGTGCAAACTTTATGAGTTTTGAAAAAGAGGTCTCAAATATTTTACTTACACAAAAGGGAAAACTATTTGTTGTACTTCAGGATAAAGAGATACAAAAAATATTTTTACCATCACAAAAAGACATTAGACAAGATATTATGAAAAACAATCTGCATCTTGCATTTGAAAAAATAAAACAAAACCCTATGCTTATAGGGACAAGAGAGCATAAACGAATTGAAGAGATTTATGAGAAGCTCTATGTTCGAGCCATAGAGGCACTCGCCAACCATAACACAAAAGAGGCACATAAACTTCTCGAAAACTTTACTAATATAGAAGAAAAACAAGCAGATATTAATGCTATTTTTCAATCTTTTGAGCAGTACCAACGCTTTATAGCTTTCTTTCTTGAGAAGAGATATCCCCTTGCCTATGGACTTGTGCAGAAATATCCAGCTCTTAAACATACAAAACAGTATAAAACTATGCAAGAACAATTTAATGAAGCCTATACTCTCGCGCAAAAACAGATGCTTTTAGGAAGAAAAGATCTAGCAAAAGATGTTCTCTCTCCCTATATTACAGTACTCGTTAAACGCCCAATGATTCAACTTATTTTACAAGACAATAGTGACTTTCTTTCTTTTATACAAGCACTTAATAGTGAAGATTTTAAAACTATTGACAGACTTGTTCACAAAAATGAAATTTTTGCAAAGCTACCTACATTCACTTCACTACAAGAGTCTACACAACAAACTCTTAAAACCATAGAAGATGCAATCAGTATGGGAAATCATCTCAAAGCAACATCAGACATAAAAAAACTTCTTCATGTTTCTAGTATTAAAGAGAAACTTCAATCTCTTTACCAATGTAGTATGCGTCTTAAAAGTTTTAATCATTACTATAAGAAAAATAATTTTATTCGCTGCTATGAGGTTCTTGACAAAAGCCTATATCTCCACGAGTATGAACTCGCCGAACTTCTTGAAAAACACTGGAGTAAACTTATGAACAACTGTGAAGAAGCAGCTCTCAAAGGAGACATAGAAAGTATCATAAAAATTTTAGGGGAACTTATAGATGTCAAAACAAGAGTGGATAAGATAGGAGATCTCCTGCGTCTTGCTCACCATGTGAAGATAAAAATTTACATGGCTAAACGCAAGATTAAACTCGCTGAAGAATTAATCTATAAATATATAGATACTTTTGGTCAAGATAGTGAGATTTTACTCATCATGAGAAGTTTTGAGAGTGGATTGAAGAAAAAACTTGCACTTACTGCAAACACAGAGAAACGCCTCCCAAGAGATCACTGGAAAAATACTATACTTGCATCATCTCGATAAGTGCTTGTGAACTCTTCTGATACTCTTCGCTCTGCATAGCCCCTTGAGAGATAAACTTCTGCATCGCCTCTTTTTTATCTATCGCCTCATCAAGTTCGGGGTCACTTCCTTTGGTATACGCCCCTATACGAATAAGTGTCTCATTCTCTTTAAGAAGTGTATAGAGTCGGCGAAATTTTATGACAGCTTTGAAGTGTTCTGGGGTGATGATGTCATTCATAACACGCGACGCAGAGTTGAGAATATGCACAGGTGGATAGATACCAAAATCCGTCATTTCACGAGAGAGGACAATATGCCCATCCAAGATAGAACGCGACTGATCGGCGATAGGGTCACTCATATCATCCCCCTCTATAAGTACAGTAAAAAATGCCGTGATACTTCCTTTCCCTTCCTCTTTTCCAGCACGCTCCATAAGCTGAGGGAGTAGGGTAAGTGAAGATGGTGGATACCCCTTAGAAGTAGGGGGCTCCCCAAGAGCGAGACCAATCTCGCGTTGTGCCATCGCAAAACGTGTCACGGAATCCATGATAAAGAGTACATCTTGCCCCTTATCTTTAAAAAACTCTGCCACACTCATCGCAGCAAATGCTCCATACTTTCTCATGAGAGGGCTATCATCACTTGTGGCAACGATGATAACAGTATTGGTAAGGTCACCACCAAGATTTTTTTCTATAAACTCCGGTATTTCACGACCACGCTCCCCGATAAGGGCAACGACTTTTATGGGAGCTTCTGCCCCTCGAACTATCATCCCCATAAGGGTAGATTTTCCGACACCAGAACCTGCAAATATACCGAGCTTCTGCCCCTTGCCACAGGTAAGCAGTCCATCAATACTCTTCACCCCAACACTAAATACTTCATCTATCATCCCGCGTTTCATCGCTGAGATAGGGGGTTTGATAATAGGAGAGAGTTGAGAATCTGTAATAGTTCCTTTGCCATCTATGGGTCGCATAAAAGGATCGACCACACGACCAAGCAGACCATTGCCAATGGGAATATTCATACCAGTAGAGTCCAAAAATACTCTATCCCCTGAGCGAAAACCATCCACAAAAGAGAAGGGAGTGATAAAGAAAGTAGGACCATCTATCTCTGTAACCATCCCTACTGTCTCTTGAGTTGTTTCATTGGAGACTATTTTGACCATATCGGAGATACTGACATTAAGTCCACGAGCAGTAATTACGGTCGCGTTAATCTTAACAACCTCACCAAAGGCTACTGAGTAGGTTTTTGATGCAAGTTTTTCTTTGAGCGAGGCAAATGGCATTAGGCTAGTATCTTGTACCAGTAGGGGAGTTTATGAGAGAGAAAAATTCTGCACGAGTCTTCTCATCTTTTTTGAAGAGTCCACGAAGAGCTGAAGAGGTAGTTGTAGAGTTTATCTTCTCCACACCGCGCATCTCCATACACATATGTCTTGCCTGCACGACAACAGCCACACCTTTTGGTGCGATAGCCTCCATAATGGCATCGGCAATCTGCTCTGTAAACTGCTCTTGAATCTGCATACGGCGAGCAAAAACATTTACAGTACGGGGGATTTTAGAGAGTCCAACGACCTTTCCATCAGGAATATAAGCCACATGAACATGCCCAATAATAGGAAGGAGATGATGCTCACAAGTAGAGTAAAACTCTATATCTTTTATAAGTACCATCTCATCATTTGAGCTTGTAAAAAGGGCTTTGTTGAGTATTGCTATTGGGTCCTCTTTATACCCACCATAGATAAACTCAAAGGCTTTTCTTACTCGCTTAGGTGTCTCTAGTAATCCTTCACGACTTGGATCTTCACCAACGTGAAGCATCATAGTTTTTACTGCGTTTTCAAACTCTTCTATTTTTTTTTCTGACATAATCTGCCTCTTTGAAATTTTTTATGATTATAGCATATAGATGGAATGAATAAGCGAATAAGGCAATATATTTTTCCTCGTTCCATCTCTCCCGAGATGGAATGCCTAAAGAAAAAGAGAAAGGTTACACCTCAAAAATTTGCTTAGTGAACTAAGATATGGGGAACGATAAGTGGGTACTTCTTCATTTTTCTAAAGATGTGCTTACGAATAACTTGGCGTATATCATTTTCAAGAGCACGAGAGTTATCAATAAGACCAGGTTTAATGTTTGTTAAGAATATTTCTAAAACATCTTCCATCTCTTTTGCAAAAGCTTTGTCTTGCTTATCTGGAACGATACCAAAAGTAGTAACTTTAGGTTTAGAGAGCATTTTTGAGTTTTGCTCACTTACTTCAGCTACAAGCATAACCACACCATCAGAAGCGAGTTTTTGACGATCAAGAACGATATCATCATCAATCTTGTGATTATTTTGGTTATCGATGTAAGTCTTACCAGTTTTCACAGTTTTTACTTTTCTCATATACTTCGGTGCAACCTCTATCTGCTCACCATCAGTCATAAGTAAAATATTTCTCTCTGGAACACCACAAAGAATACCTGTTTCACGGTGTTTCATTACATGGTTATACTCACCATGGACTGGTAAAAAGAACTTAGGATTTACTAAACGCAACATAAGTTTTTGCTCTTCCATAGAAGCATGACCAGAAACGTGAATATCTTTACTCATCTCCACTTTTGCACCAGCACGTTGGAGGTGATTAAGCATACCAGAGATAGAACCCTCATTTCCAGGAATAGCACGAGAGGAGAGAACGATTAAATCAGTTGGCTTGATTTTAATATGTCTATGCTCACCGATACTCATTCTAAAGAGAGCTGAATTTGCCTCACCTTGTGAACCAGTCGTTACGATAAGAACTTCTTTGTCATTAAGAGTTGCCACTTCATCTGCATCTACGAAGATATTTTTACTAAACTTCACATAGTCATACTGCATTGCAAGTTCGATATTACGCTCCATGGAACGCCCAATAACGCAGACTTTACGTCCATACTTGATACCATAAGCGATTGCTTGCTGTACACGGTGAATGTTTGAGCTAAAGGTAGAGAGAAGTACACGACCCTCTGCTTTGCTAAAGATTCTATCAAGTGCTGGTCCAACTGAAAGCTCAGAACCTGTTGCAACAGGATTGTGTGAATTTGTTGAGTCAGAGAGAAGACATAAAACACCTTTATCTCCATAGTAAGCAAGACGGTGTAAATCAGCTGTATAGCCATCCACTGGTGTGTAGTCTATCTTAAAGTCACCAGTGTGAATGATAGTTCCAGCATCCGTAGTAATAGCTAAAGATGATGAGTCGATGATAGAGTGTGTCATGTGCATCCACTCAATCTTGAAATCATTTCCTATCTCATAAATCTCACGTTTTACGATTGGGTTGAAGTGTCTTCTACACTCTTTGAGGTGATGTTCATCAAACTTGTTTCCAATCATCGCAAGAGGGAGTGGCGTTCCATAGATAGGAAACTGCATCTCTTTATAGAGGTAAGGCATAGCACCGATGTGATCTTCGTGTGCATGAGTGATGATAACAGCAACTATCTTATGCTTAATCTCTCTAAGATAAGAGAAATCAGGAATTAAAATATCAACACCGTGCATAGTCTCATCTGGGAAACTCATACCAACATCGATAAGAATTGCCTCTTTTTCGGTCTCAAAAACAGTGATGTTTCCACCAATTTCACCAAGCCCACCAAGTGGAGTAATTCGTACTTTCGCTTTTGAATCTAAATCTAGTTTAAAGTGAGGATTAAGACGCTGCTTATGTGCCTCTTGATTCTTTGTTACAAATGCTTTGAGGTTTTCATCAACTGGAGTAGCTTGTCTACGGTGATGATTACGGTTTTTATTGCGATTAGTATTTGGCTTGTTTCCTGCTGGATGATTGCTATTTTGTCTATTTTGATTAGGGTTATTATTTGGTTTTCTATTGTTATTTCTTCTATTGTTATTGTTTCTATTTTGTGCTGGTTTCACATCTGTCTGTGGTTTTTTGTCCACTTGTCTATTTTGTGTTGTTGGTGCTGATTCTTGTTTAGGTGCAGTAGTTGTTTCTACTGACCCTCTGTTTTCTTCTGCCATCCAAACTCCTTTTTATATTGTTTTATAGAGTTGGTGATAGTCCTGAGTGCTAACTTGATGAGGGCGAATCATATGTGCCAGTTCGAGCTTGTCAAAAGCTTCCTTTAAAAGTGTTTTATCATACTTTTGTGAGAGATTTTTCATAAGAGTTTTTCGAGGTTGTGTAAATGCAACTCTAAGCATATCCTCGAACTCTTTATCATTTCTATCACCATTTTTTTGTATGAGAAAAACAGCAGAATCTACTTTTGGCTGTGGGTCAAATGCAGTTGGAGGAACTTTCACGATTATCTTCGCATTTCCAATACTCTGAGCAATAATGCCCAAACTTCCAAATACTTTCTCACCAGCAGTTGCACAAAACTTCTCTGCCACTTCTAACTGAACCATTACAAGTATATTTTTACACATTGGATCTGCGAGTGCTTTTAGGATTATGTTTGTAGCGATATAATAGGGCAGGTTAGCCACTAAATCGTACGGTTCATCCACTAAACTACTCTGCCAAGCTTGTAAAACATCCCCACAGTTTATGTGGAGTCGCTTGGTAGCGATCTCTTCTTTAAATGTACTTTGTAACAGTTTACATAAATCGGTATCTACCTCAAAAGCTTCTACACTTCTGACATCAACTAAAAATTTAGTTAAATCACCTAAGCCAGGTCCAATCTCCACGAGTTTATTCTCGTTTTTGGGCATCGCTTCGACGATTTTTCTTAAAACTGATTGATCTTTTAGAAAGTTCTGTCCAAACTTCTTTTTTGCTACAACGCTTTCTCTATTCATAAGAGATAGTCTATAGTAACTTAGCTTATAGATAGGTAATAACTAGAGAAAATTTATATATTTCTAAACTCTACTGTTTCACGTGAAACGTCTATTACCAAACTATAAGTCTAAAATAGTATAATTCAAAACATATAATATAAGGTCTAGTAGCTATGAACTATTTTGCAAAAAGAATTATTCCCTGTCTTGATGTTAAAGATGGACGGGTCGTCAAGGGTGTCAATTTTGTTGGTCTCAAAGATGCAGGTGATCCTGTGGAAGTTGCACGCCGTTACAATGAAGAGGGTGCAGATGAACTTACATTTTTAGATATAACTGCCTCTAGCGATAACCGTGATACTATTGTAGATATAGTTGCAGAAGTGGCACGTGAGATATTTATTCCCCTTACTGTTGGTGGTGGCATACGTAAACTTGAAGATATTTATGGACTGCTCAATGTTGGTTGCGATAAGGTAAGTGTGAACTCGGCAGCTATCAAACGCCCAGAACTTATAGATGAGGGTGCGAAGCGTTTTGGTTCTCAGTGTATCGTTACAGCTATAGATGTCAAACGCACTGACGCAGGAAACTATCATGTCTTTTTAAATGGTGGTCGCGTTGATACTGGTCTTGATGCAGTCGAGTGGGCAAAAGAGGTGGTTGATCGTGGATGTGGAGAGATACTTCTTACCTCAATGGATGCTGATGGAACGAAGGCTGGATTTGAGCTTAACATTACAGAACAGATAAGTAGAGCTGTCAATGTACCCATCATCGCAAGTGGTGGTGCTGGAATGATGGAACATATAAAAGATGCCTTTAATCATGGTGCTGACGCGGCACTAGCTGCTTCTATCTTTCACTATAAAGAGATAGATATTATGGATCTAAAACACTATCTTCATGAACAAAATATTCCTGTGAGACTCTAACATGATTATCTGTGCTGGAAATAGTGAAGAGTTTGCGTTTGCACAACCTATGGGAGTAGGGCTGATAGAGATGGCTATGAACCTTACGCGTCAATGTCTCTTCGATAAACCAGAGTTTATTCTTTTTGTTGGGAGTGCTGGGAGCTATGGCGATGCGAAGATATTTGACATCATAGAGAGTAAAACGGCTGCTAACATAGAGCTTGCATTTCTCTCAAATGATGCCTACACACCTCTTGATAATGTAGTCACAACAAACACTACAAACAAAAAAGATATAGTTGTAAACTCTTCAAACTACATCAGCACTAACGCAGAACTAACAAAGAAATTTCTCAAGCTTGGGGTCGGTATAGAAAATATGGAATTTTTCGCTGTTTTAAAAATAGCACAAGAGTTTAATATCCCTGCTGGTGGTGTTTTTTGCATCACAAACTACACAGATGAGAATGCACACAGTGATTTTTTAGCAAATCATAACAGGGCAAAAGAGCTACTAACAGAGCATGTCAAAAGACATATAAAGGAACTTACAAAAAAATGAGCCAAAGACTGAAACCCTCACTTATGGACTTCACTCTCAAAGAGTTAGAGTCACTAGTAACACCAAAATTTCGTGCCAAACAGATTTACGGTTGGTTATATAATAACTTCGCTTCAAGCTATGAGGATATGAAAAATATCCCTAAATCTATGAAAGAGGAATTAGCAGAAAAGTATCTGGTTAATCCTCTCAAAATTGTTAATAAAGAGGTCTCTAGTGATGGAACTATCAAGTACCTCTTAGAGCTTCAAGATGGTAAAACAATGGAAGCTGTTTGGCTTAAGATGAAAGAGGTGCTTCGAGACAGCAAGGGCGAAGTGATACAAGAAGCAAAATATACTATCTGCGTTTCCACTCAAGTTGGATGTAAAGTAGGGTGTACCTTTTGTCTAACAGCTAAGGGTGGTTTCACAAGAGACCTCACTGCTGGCGAGATTGTGGCACAAGTTGTTACACTCAAACGCGATAACGAACACAAACAGAGTAGAAAGATAAATATAGTCTATATGGGTATGGGAGAGCCTCTTGATAACCTCACTAACCTAACACAAGCGATAGAGATATTTAAAGAAGAAGATGGACTTGACATCGGAGGCAAACGCCAAACTGTTAGTACGAGTGGACTGAGTTCTAAGATAGACAGACTAGGAGAGATGGACTTAGGTGTTCACATAGCTATCTCTCTTCATGCTGTTGATGACAAACTCCGTTCTGAACTCATTCCTATGAATAAGGCACATAACATCCAGTCTATCATAGATGCAGTCAAACGCTTTCCTATTGATACCCGTAAACGTGTTATGTTTGAGTATCTTGTTATAAAAAACAAAAACGATGATATAGGGAGTGCGAAGAAACTCGTCAAACTCCTTACAGACATCAAAGCCAAAGTAAACCTTATCTATTTCAATCCCTATCCTGGAACTGATTATGATAGACCTAGTCGTGCTGATATGGTCGCATTTCAAGAGTACCTTCTCAAGCATGGCTTACTCTGTACGATACGTGACTCTAAGGGTATAGATATTAGTGCTGCTTGTGGGCAGCTCAAAGAGAAAACAGAGAGTGAACAACTCTAGGAGTATAATTGCTAAAAATTTATGAAAAGGAACTCCATGAGTTATGTAGATATAGGAGAGGTTATTCTTATCGTTGCAGTCTTTATAGTTGGGGTAGGTGGTTTCATCTATGCAGCAACTAAAGATGATGGAAAGTAGTTGTAATCAAATTGATACCTAAAATATGGTAAAATTGATAAAACAAAAATAAGGAGACTACAATGGCAGAAAAAACAGATGCAGATCGTATCAAAGAGATATACAAACTCACTAAAGGACACTTCGGTGATGTAAAGTTCGTAGGTATCAAGTACCACACTAAAATAGGCTGGATGGCAAAAGCACAACTCGGGGATGGCTTTGAAAATCTTACAGCAGATGGGAAAACAAGTAGCGATGCACTTAGAAATCTAAGAAGTCGTGTGAAGAAAATCATCAAGAGATATAACCGCGTTTAATGAGAGAAGAGTAGCTAAACGACCAACACACCAGGGAGGTCGTTTATAAGTGTAATGATACCCGACTAATCTTACAAAGAACTAATAAAATAACTTCTCCACTTAAAACTTATCTTCAAGCTATTCACACTGTGTTGTAACTTGTGAATAACCTCTCCACTATAACTCCTAAATTATAAAATTCTTTCTAAACTTAAGAATATTTTTATATAAATATCTGCTGAACTAAAACAATCTATCTCCTTTAAACCCCTATTTTATGGGATGAAAAAAAGTTAGGTCGAGTTATTCACATTTAAAAAAGCGATTGAAAATTCAGAGAGAAAAGTTATTCACATCCATAGAGTCCATAGAGACCTTTAAAAAATCCACTCTACTCTCTATATGAAACTCTTTGCCATAAAGTTCAAACTCTAATTCACTCGCATGAAGAAGAAGTCTTGAAGCACCACTATTTTTTATTCTATCGAGAGGAGTCAGCTCTCTATCTAAAAATTTCACAAGATTACTATCCTCTTGCCCATAGACTGGATCGCCCACTATGGTATGTTTCACGTGAAACAAATGCACTCTTATCTGATGTTGGCGTCCTGTATGTGGGGAGCACTCGACAAGTGTCATATCTTTTTCAGGAAGATACAGTAGAGGTTTAAAGGTAGTTTTAGAGGGTTTCCCATCTTCATGTACTTTGACTATCATTCGTACCATAGCTGAACTCTGGTCTTGTGAACGCAGAAGTGGGGCTTCTACTATAAGCTCTTCTTTCATCTCTCCATGCACCATAGCAAGATATTTCTTCTTCATATCTCGCTCTTGAAACATCATCTTTATCTCGCGTTCACTTGTTTTATTTTTTGCGCAAAGCACTAAACCACTTGTCTCTTGGTCGATACGATGAGCGATATTGGCACCCCGACCAAACTGAAACTTGAGTTCATCTATAAGAGAGTAGGGAGTGCGTTTCGTTTGAGGATGCACAAGCAGACCACTTGGCTTATCAAAAACCACAAACTCCTCCTCAACAAAAGTAGGCTCTAAGCCTTTCGTAATAGGCTCAAAGTAGATAAACTCTATCTCCCCCTCAATCTCCCCAGCAGTTTTCACCATCTTCTCTCCATCCACAAGAACACGACCCTTGGAGATAAAACGCTGTGACTCGCGTTGTGAGTAGCCTAGTTCATGCATCAAAAAGAAGACAGCCCTCTGTTTTTTTTCGACTATGTACTTATTTTTTACAAATGGCATTTTTAATTCCTCTGTTATTATATTTATAGTAAAATTTTAGCATAACTAATTGATAGAAAACACTAAAATACAAAGGTGCAGCTAAAGCAGCACATCCGGAGTCATCCTCTTTGGATGTGTGGCTTTAGCCTCACCTTACTAATAAATACTCAAGGATAATAAATGGTAGAAAGATATTCACGCCCAGAGATGGCTGAGAAATGGACACAACATGCGAGATATGCTGCATGGTTAGAGGTAGAAAAAGCAGCTGTAAAAGCTTGGGCAAAAATCGGGAAAATTCCTCAAGAGGATGCTGATAAAATTGTAAAAAACGCAACATTTTCAGTAGAGCGCATTGAAGAGATAGAGGCAGTGACTAAGCATGACCTTATCGCGTTTAACACAAGTGTCTCTGAAAGCCTTGGCGATGAGTCAAGATGGTTTCACTACGGTATGACATCTTCAGACGCAGTTGATACTGGCGTAGCACTTCAAATGAGAGACTCTCTTAACATTATCATAGCAGATGTAAAGATGCTTATGGAGTCCATCAAAACTCGTGCAGAAGAACACAAAATGACTCTTATGGTTGGACGTTCTCACGGTATTCACGGTGAGCCTATAACGTTTGGTCTTACGTTAGCTGTTTGGTACGATGAAGTAGCACGTCACCTCGTAAACCTAGAGCAGACTATGGATGTTATCGCTGTTGGTCAAATTTCTGGAGCTATGGGTAACTTCGCACATGCACCACTAGAGCTAGAGGAGTATGCGATGGAGGAGTTAGGTCTCAAACCTGAACCATGCTCAAACCAAGTCGTACAACGCGACCGTTATGCAAGACTCGCTACAGCATTAGCACTCTTAGCATCTTCTGTAGAGAAATTCGCTGTTCAAGTAAGACACCTCCAACGTACAGAAGTCTATGAAGCTGAAGAGTTCTTCGCCAAGGGTCAAAAGGGTAGCTCTGCTATGCCTCATAAACGCAACCCAATTTTAACTGAAAATATCACAGGTCTAGCAAGAATGATTCGTGCCTATGCAGCTCCCGCTATGGAAAATGTAGCACTCTGGCACGAGCGCGACATCTCTCACTCATCTACTGAGCGTTTCTGGTTACCTGATGCATTTATCACTATGGACTTTATGCTTCACCGTATAAATGGCGTTATCGCTAACCTAACAATTTTTCCAGAAAATATGATGAAAAACCTTAATCTCACAGGTGGACTTGTTTTCTCGCAACGTGTACTTCTAGAGCTTCCTCTTCAAGGTGTAAGTCGTGAAGATGCTTACCGTATCGTGCAGAGAAACGCGATGAAAGTTTGGGAGGAGATTCAAGCTGGTCGTCCTACTACAAATGAAGCTGGCGAGTCACTCTATCTCAACCACTTGTTAGCTGATGAAGAGCTTCGTAACTCACTAAGCGAAGAGCAGATTCGTGAGTGTTTTAACTACGACTACTACACAAAAAATGTTGATAATATTTTTAAACGTGTTTTCAAATAAGAGCAAAAAGCTCTCTCCCCTGCATAACCTTAAAAGGTTATGCAAAATTGTAAAAAACCCCTCTTTTTAATCTTCCATACAACATATTTTAGATAAAATCTCTTTCCAAAAAATGATTTTTTATGTGATACTTTTCCCCTAAAATATTATGTAAAAAATTTCCAATATGACACTAAGGAACTCAATGATTACAGTTATCAAAAGAAATGGTCGCACAGAGCCATTAGACATCTCAAAAATCCAAAAATATACACAAGCAGCTGTAAAAGATTTAGCAAATGTTAGCCAGAGTGAGCTTGAAGTTGATGCACAAATTCACTTTCGTGATGGTATCACTTCTAAGGAAATTCAAGAGACACTTATTAAAACTGCTGTAGATAAGATAGACATCGATGCACCAAACTGGACTTTTGTGGCATCTCGCCTTTTTATCTTTAATCTCTACCATCAAGTAAATGGTTTTACAGGCTACTGCTCACTGCAATCTTACTTTGAAAAAGGAGAAAAAGAGGGACGTATTCTTCTTGGACTTAAAGAGATGTACGATTTAGAGGAGCTAGAGAAGCACCTTGTACCTGAGCGCGATTTTCAGTTCAACTACCTTGGAGTCAAAACACTTTACGATAGGTATCTTATCAAAAATAGTGCAGGTCAGCCGATAGAACTTCCACAACATATGTTTATGGCTATCGCTATGTTTCTTGCACAACGTGAAGAGAACCCTCAAGAGTGGGCTATCAAATTTTATAACATGATAAGTCAGTTTGAAGTTATGTTAGCGACGCCAACGCTCTCGAATGCGAGAACACCGAGACACCAACTCTCTTCATGTTATATCGGTTCGACTCCTGATAATATCGAGGGTATTTTTGATGCTTATCAAGAGATGGCAATGCTCTCTAAATTTGGCGGTGGTATCGGTTGGGACTGGACACAGGTTCGCTCTATGGGGTCATTTATAGATGGTCACAAAAATGCAGCAGGTGGGACAGTACCATTTCTCAAGATAACAAACGATATCGCCATCGCTGTTGATCAGCTCGGAACGCGTAAAGGTGCTATCGCCGTTTACCTTGAACCGTGGCATATAGATGTCAATGACTTCTTAGATTTGAAGAAAAACTCTGGAGAGGAACGCCGTCGTGCGCATGACCTTTTTCCTGCAATGTGGCTCAATGATCTCTTTATGCAACGTGTTCAAGAGGATGCTATCTGGACTCTTTTTGATCCTTATGATGTTCGTGAACTCTCTACACTTTATGGAGAAGAGTTTAACAAACGCTACCTAGAGTTAGAACAAGATGAGTCACTCATCAAAGAGAGACTCAAGGCAAAAGATCTTTGGAAAAAGATACTTACTTCTTACTTCGAGACTGGTTCACCTTTTCTCTGTTTTAAAGATAATGCTAACAGAGCTAACCCAAATGACCATGTCGGTGTTATTCGTAGCTCAAACCTCTGTACGGAGATTTTTCAAAACACAAAAGCAAATCACTACAAAATCAAGTTTATTTTTGAAAATGGTGAGAGTGTGAGTTATGAAGAGGATGAGTTAGTAAAAGTAGATAGTGGCATAGAGAAACTAGCGAAGAAAGTAACTGCATTAGATTCACTTGGTGGACTTCCTATCTTTGTAGTTGAAAAAGAGAAAATAAACGGCGACACTGCTGTTTGTAATCTTGCCTCTTTAAATCTCTCTCGTATCAATACAACTCAAGAGATAGACCGTATCATACCGACTGCGATACGCTGTTTGGATAACGTTATAGATTTAAACTTCTATCCAGTGGAGAAAGTAAAACGCACTAACATGAAGTCACGTTCTATCGGTCTTGGTGTTATGGGTGAAGCACAGATGCTAGCAGAGCAGGGTATCATGTGGGGAACACAAGAGCATTTTGACAAGATAGATGAACTCATGGAATCCGTCTGTTATAATTCTATCGCAGCCTCTTCTGCACTTGCTGTTGAGAAAGGTGCTTATCCTGACTTTGATGGAAGTAAGTGGAGCCGTGGTATCTTCCCTCAAGATAATGCAAACGCAGAGGTGCTAAATCTCGTTGATCGTGGTGGACTTTTCGCTTCAAGCTATGAGTGGGATGAGTTGCGTTCTCGTGTTCAAAAACAGGGAATGAGAAATGGTTACCTTATGGCTGTTGCCCCTACAAGCTCTATCTCTATCTTGACTGGAACAACTCAGGCTATCGAACCAGTATTTAAACGCAAGTGGTTTGAAGAGAATCTCTCTGGACTCATTCCAGTAGTTGTCCCTAAACTCTCGCCAGATACATGGAGCTACTACACTCCAGCTTATGATTTGAACCAAACACTACTTATAAAAGCTGCTGCCATTCGCCAAAAGTGGATAGATCAAGGGCAATCACTTAACATCTTTATCACTCTGGATAAAGCAAGTGGACGTTACTTAAATGAGATATATATGCTAGCATGGAAACTAGGAC
>JALUKS010000206.1 GCA_027056465.1 Sulfurimonas sp. | reverse complement strand
ATTGATAGAGATTCAATACGATAGAGAGATGGATTATATGCAAAGAATACTCTATGCTTCATCTAAAGCTATAGTAGAACATATGAAAGAATCTTATGCATATACTCAAGTAAGTAAAATTATATCTATATCTATTTTATACTTTGATTTTGGAAATGGAGATGACTATATCTATAAAGGGAGTACAAATTTTGTTGGAGTACACAATAAAAGTCTATTGCAACTCAATGAAAAACAAAAAAAACTTTACAAAACAGATAAGCTAGAAAAAATATATCCAGAGTATTATCTTATCAAAATTAAAAACTTTGATAACAACTCTAAAGATAGTTTAGATGAATGGATAAACTTCCTAAAAAATGAAGAGATACCAGATAATCCAAAAGCTAAGGGACTACAAAAAGCAAAAGAGGCATTAGATTATCTAAAGATGGATGATAAAGAGAGAATGTCATATGAGAGGTATCAAAGATCTTTACGTGACCAAGCGAGTGCTTATGAATCAACTTATGTGATTGGTAAAATTGAAGGGAAAAAAGAGGGTAAAAAAGAAGCAGAAAAAGAAGCAAATGAAAAGTTGTCAGAAATTGTACAAAATCTACAAGCTAAAAATATGGATAATGAAACAATAAAATCTATAACAGGATTAACTGATGTAGAGTTAGAAAATCTGATAAAACAGAGTAAGGACTAAAGGAGCTAACACATGAGATTTATAGCCAGATTTTGTAAAGAGAAATGCGACTGTTTTGAGATAGTTAGCATATATGAAGAGCATATCGAGAAAGAGGAGATTTCAAAAGAGTCTCCTCGCATTAAAACATTAGCAAAAAAAGAGCCATCGGCTATCTGGTTTGAGCGTAAGATGCAGGATGATTTTGGAATTATTATTGAAGATGCTTTTGATAAACGCCCTCTTGTGCATCAAGAGCGTTTTCCAAAAGAGATACACCCTTTGAGAAAAGAGTTCCAAGAAAGTTCCCTTCAAGAAGCTCCCTATCTGCAGTACAAGTATGAAGAGATAGATGGTGATGGTGTTTTTCAAGTCGCCGTGGGTCCCATCCATGCAGGTATCATCGAACCAGGGCATTTTCAGTTTTCTCAAGCAGGGGAAGAGATGCTTCATCTTGAGGTGCGACATTTTTATAAAAATCGTGGAATTGAGAAGATGCTTGAGGGAAAAACTCTTCAAGATGCAAAGCCCATCATAGAACGAATAAGTGGGAATGAAAGCATCGCCTATCAAATCTGCTACAGAGATATTTATCTACAAGCTACAAAACAGAAACTCCCTCTTGCTTTACAAAAACGCCATGCACTTCTACTTGAACTTGAACGAGTGATCCATCATCTTACAGATATTGGCTTTATTCCTAATGATGCAGGATTTGGGGCAGCTCTGAGTTTTGCTTCTAAACTTAGTGAAGATGCTCGAAGAAAGATGAATGAGCTTACAGGACACCGTTTTGGATTTGGGGCTGTGAGTTTTGAAAATAGCTTTATAGATACAGTCAGTTTTCATGAGTGGCTTGATGAACTAGAGAAGAGTGTAGAGTTTTTTGAGGATTGGATTATTGACATCCCTTCTCTTTGGGATAGATTTGATACTACGGGGATTTTACCTCTCAAAAAAGCAGTGAAATATGCTAGTGTTGGTGTGGTCGCACGTGCTTCAGGTGTAGCGACAGATAGAAGAATAAATCCTTTTTATTTGGAGCATGGATTTGTTATGGCAAGTGAAGTGAGTGGGGATGTTGCTGGTCGTTTTAAAGTCCGACTGCAAGAGCTAAAAAACTCTATACTCATGATGCGAAACTTCTTAGAGGAAGATGACACCAAACTTGAAGTTACAGATATTTGTGATGGCGAGTATCAGAGTTTTTGTGAGAGTTCAATCGGCGAACTTTTTATGGCTATAGATATAAAAGATGGAGTTATCGAGAGATTTTTTGTCAGAGACCCTAGTTTTATGAACTGGCAGGCAGTGCATATCATGATGAGAAATGATATTATCGCTGACTTTCCACTTATAAATAAGAGTTGCGATTTAAGTTATGCAGGAAATGATTTATGATTAAATTTTGGAATAAACGTGTGAAACTTGGAGTAATTACTGAGAAACCAGAGCTTGAAGAGAGTCTCAAAAAGATACGCAAAGAGATAAAAGAGAGTGTCAAGAAGAAGTTTGCAGGGAGTTTGGCTATAAGGATGGTAGATAGTGGCAGTTGCAATGCCTGTGAAGCCGAGTGCAATGCCCTCTCAAATCCCTACTTCGACCTTGAGCGTTTAGGTATCTACTTCGTAGCCAGTCCAAGGCATGCCGATGTGATGCTCCTAAGTGGTGTCATGACGTTTAATATGACCCCACATGTCAAAGAAGCTTATGCGCAAATCCCTGCACCAAAATGGATAATAAGCATAGGAGACTGCCCCATGATGCAAGCTCCATTTGAGAAGAACTATGCCATAAATGCCCCAGTGACAGAGCATCTTGAAGTGACCCACCATATAGCAGGATGCCCACCTAATCCAGTGGAGATTATGGAGGGGATTTTGGAGTTTTTGAGAAAAATTTAGATTAAGTAGTGTCATTTATAAGAGTATTGCTTTTATTTTGTTACAATAAAATAAAATAAAAGAGAGAACAGTATGGAACTATGTGTTGCCTTAGATTTATCCACAAAAGAAGAAAACTTAGCATTAATAGAAAAACTAAAAGATCATGATGTTTGGCTGAAAGTCGGACTTCGTACTTATATCCGTGATGGTGAAGAGTTTTTAAAAGCCATCAAAAAAATCAACCCTGACTTTAAAATATTTTTAGACCTTAAACTCTATGACATTCCAAATACTATGGCAGATGCTGCCGAGTCTATCATGGGACTTGGTGTAGATATGTTTAATGTCCATGCAAGTGCCGGTAAGAGAGCTATGCATACCGTAATGGAGCGTTTAGAGAAGTATGAGTCTCGTCCTATTGTTTTAGCAGTTACTGCCCTTACATCATTTGCAGAGGATGAATTTCAAGCAGTTTATGAAAAGGAGATCGCATCTAAGGCAGACCAGTTTGCAAAAGATGCGATGGAGAGTGGACTTGATGGAGTTGTATGTTCGGCTTACGAGTCTGCTTCTATTAAAAACATCACGAGTAAAGAATTTATGACTCTTACTCCAGGCATACGTCCTTTTGGTGAAGATGCAGGAGATCAAAAACGTGTAGCTGATGTGGCGTTTGCTAAAGAGGCTCTTGTTGATTTCATAGTTGTTGGTCGTCCTATCTATCAAGCAGAAAACCCCTCTGAAGTAGTTTCTAAAATTTTAGCACTCATTTAAGCTAGATATTATGAAACAAGCACTATAATTACATTCTTCAAACGGAGAAGTGGGAGAGTGGCTGAATCCACGCCCCTGCTAAGGGCGCATAGAAGCAATTCTATCGAGGGTTCGAACCCCTCCTTCTCCACCACTGAAGAACTTCAAAAAATCATATTGCAAATCATACTACCCATAAATAATCTTAATTCTATAATCTCACCAAATTTTTGGCACAAAAAAAGCCCGAACATACAAAAAGTATGCCGAGCTTTTTAGAAAGAGGCGGAAAGTGGCTATCTCTAGCTACAGCCACATCCTCCACCTTGTTTAGGTGCAGAAGAAGCACCACCTGTAGAACAAGCTGATACACCTGGAGGTGTAGTAGGCTGAACACTTTGGTTATCAACCCCACCATTAGCATTAATCTCTTCAATAGTTGCCCAGATAGAAGCTGCTGCTGCTACAAAACGTTTCGCAGACTCAGAATCTGGTGCAGAGAAAGTGACAGGTTTACCCTCATCTCCACCAGTTCTTACTGCTGGTTCTATTGGGATTTCTGCGATGATTTCAGTATCGAACTCTTTTGCCATTGGCGTAGAAGTTCCTTTACCGAAAATGTCATACTCAACACCAGTATCTGGTGCGATAAATCCACTCATATTCTCAATAATTCCAGCGATAGGAATGTTAAGTTTTTTGAACATATCTAAAGAGCGACGTGAGTCATCTAAAGATACAGACTGTGGAGTAGTTACTGTAAGTCCAGCAGTTACAGGAACTGACTGAGCAAGAGTAAGCTGTGCATCACCTGTACCTGGTGGCATATCGATAACTAAACAATCTAACTCTGACCATAGAATATCACGTAAGAACTGCTCGATAGCTTTCATAATCATAGCACCACGCCAGATGAGAGACTGACCCTCTTCCATAAGTGAACCCATTGACATCATTTCGATACCATACGCTTTTATAGGAAGAACTTTGTTACCATTTACTTCTGGTTTTACATCTGCAACACCCATCATACGAGGGATATTTGGTCCATAGATGTCGGCATCTAAAAGACCAACTTTAAGTCCTTGAGCTGCTAATGCTATGGCAATATTTACTGATGTAGTTGATTTACCAACGCCACCTTTTCCTGAACTTACCATTAGGAAGTTCTTTACTTGTGGAGCGATATTTTTACCATGAGATGAACTCTCTTTTGGCATCTTTGGAGCTTTGATGTTACAGTTTACTGCTGTAACTCCTACTGCTTTAAGAGCCTCTGTAGCCTCATCTGTTATCTGCTGTGCAACTTCTGGTGCGCTTGATGTTATCTCTACACTAAAACTTACTGCTGTCTCATTTATAGCTATATCTTTTACAAAACCAAAAGTTACGATATCCTTAGTGAACCCTGGATACATTACTTTTGAGAGTGCTGATTTTACAATTTCTTCAGTCATTTTTATATTTTCCTTTAATTAAATTTTCTATATTCCGAAATATATCATATCTAAATAAGACAAATATTGTCCTCATTAGATATATCTTTTCTTTAAGTTTAGTTTATGCTACAGTTGCAGCTTCTTCTTTTGCTTTAGAGTCATCAATAATTCTCTGGATTCCCTCAGGGTTTTCCATAATATCTTGCGTGATTTTATAAGAGCAAAATTTTGGTCCACACATAGAGCAGAACTCTGCCTCTTTAAATACATCTTGAGGAAGTGTCTCATCATGGAACTCACGAGCGCGATCGCCATCGAGTGCTAACTCAAACTGCTTCTCCCAGTCAAATGAGTAACGAGCATCACTCATAGCATCATCAACATCTCTAGCACCCTTACGACCTCTAGCGATGTCTGCTGCATGAGCCGCTATTTTGTAAGCGATAATTCCCTCACGAACATCATCAGCGTTTGGAAGACCTAAATGCTCTTTTGGTGTTACATAACATAACATTGAAGCACCGTGCCATCCACCAACAGCTGCACCGATAGCAGAAGAGATATGGTCATATCCAGCTGCGATGTCTGTAACAAGTGGTCCTAGAATGTAAAAAGGTGCTTCATGACAGAGTTCACGTTGGATTTTCATATTTCTCTCTATCTGATTGAGAGGCACGTGTCCCGGTCCTTCTATCATTACCTGAACATTTTTTTCCCATGCTCTAAGTGTAAGCTCACCGAGAACTTTCAGCTCTCCGAGTTGTGCATCATCACTTGCATCAGCTAGACAACCAGGGCGAAGTGAATCACCTAGAGAGAGACTAACATCATACTTCGCACAAATCTCTAAAATATCATCAAACGCAGAGTAGAAAGGGTTTTCTCTATGGTAGTGCATCATCCATGCAGCCATCAGTGAACCTCCACGAGAGACGATACCCATCTTGCGTTTTGCAACTTTCGGCATAGTCTCAAGCAAAAAACCTGCATGAATAGTAAAGTAAGAGACACCCTGCTTCGCTTGGCGTTCTAGTACATCTAGCATTACTTCTATAGTAAGGTCTTCTATCTTGTTTCCAACATCATGAAGGATTTGGTAGATAGGCACAGTCCCGATAGGAATAGCCGATGCCCCGATAACTGCCTTACGAATTTCATCAAGATCACCACCAGTTGAGAGATCCATCGCTGTATCTGCCTTATACTTTTGAGAAACTTTCATCTTCTCAACTTCATCTTCGATGTCAGCAGCGATTGCTGATGAACCGATATTTGCGTTTATCTTACACTTACTTGCGATACCGATAGCCATCGGCTCTAGCGAAGTATGGTTTACATTCGCAGGGATAATCATACGTCCACGTGCGACTTCACTACGTACTAACTCTGGAGATAGTTCTTCAACTTTAGCAACATATTCCATTTCACCTGTAATAATACCCTGTTTTGCATAATACATCTGTGTTCTTACAGCGTCATTTTCACGCTCTTTTAGCCATGCAGCTCTCATAGTTTCTCCTAAAAAAAATTTATATACTCGCAATATAATCAAATAAAGTTAATCTAAGCTAAAGTTCATAGCTGGACTTTATAATTTAGCTAAAAATGGGTAAAAGGTAGAGCCAATAGCACATCAGTATATATTAATGTATCATATGATAGATGTGATGCTTATAAAGAAAAGTATATAGCAGCTTCATAAGATAAAAGATTTAGAAGCAAATAAGGGTTTTTAAAAAGTTGTTAGAGCTGAAAAACTAGATTTTGAGAAGCATAAGTCGGCGAACAAAAAGAACCAACAGTGCAACTGCCAATAGCTTAAAGTCTATCTCACTTGCTATGTGAATATCAGAAAATGTATCACTCTGTGTTGCTTCTCTACCCATTGCTTGCATCTCTAGTATCTTTGGTACATAGATAGAGCTAAACATAAGTGAAGAGAAGACTACCGTAACAGCTGCTGCAAAAGTGATAGCATCACGGCTTCCACTTTTGTATGAAGCTCCCTCATAGAGGATGACATAGA
>JALUKS010000205.1 GCA_027056465.1 Sulfurimonas sp. | reverse complement strand
ACAAGTTTGGCACTCTTTAGCTCCTCTTTAAACATCTCTGGAAGTCCATAAACCACATGTTTAAGATTTTCTACATCTGTATGAGGGACATAATACTCCTCATAAACCTCTTGCGTTAATCTATAATCAGCTGAAAGATCGACTACTTTGAGACCCTTAGCGATAAGAGGCTTCACAAACGCCATCGCAGTTTTGTGAGGGAGGGCAAGAAAAACAAGCTTACATTTTTGTGCTATCTCCTCGACATCAGCTTGAAAAACTTCATCTTCACAAACGCCACTGAGAGAGGGGTGCAGTCTATTTATCGTTGTACCACCCTCAGAATTTGCAATATAGTTAAGATGAAACTTTGGATGATTGAGAAGCATCTTTACAAGTTCTAAACCTGTATAACCTGTTGCTCCTACTATACCTACATTTATCGTAGCATTTATCATGATTTACTTACACTCAAAAACGATTTCTTGGTACTTAACCTCGTCGATTTCAAACTCTTTTTCTCCACCTGGTAAGCGAACTTTTACCTCATCGCCCTCTTCTCGACCGAGAAGCTGTTTTGCTAAAGGAGAGTTAAAAGAGATAAGACCCATATCAGGATTAGATTCACATCCACCTACTAAAGTGTAAGTAACTTCTTCTTCACTATCCATATCTGTCATTACGACTGTAGAACCAAAAGAGATTCTAGCATGCTCTAACTCACTAGGATCTACTATCTGAGAGTTACCAAGAATACGTTGTAGTTCTGCTAAACGGTTATCGATGTTTTTTTGCATCTCTTTTGCTGCATGGTACTCTGCATTCTCTTTAAGGTCACCATGTTCGAGTGCCTCTTCTATATCTTTTACACACTGTGGGCGTTTTACCTCTTTAAGATCTTTTACTTCTACTTGTAATTTTTCATAACCAAATAGTGTCATAGGTTCTACATTTTGCATAGCTCTTCTCTTTTTTATTTTATTTGTATGATTATAGCAGAGTTTCTCTATGTCTCTATTATTTTAAGTGCAGAGAGATCATATTTATAGATTTTACTCTCTGTTTTCAATGTTATTACACAAGCACTTTTAGATATTTCACTTATATTAGAAGCTACCTCTACAAGAGATACTCTCTCTTGTGTTACTGGGTCATAGACAAAAAGTTCTCTCTCTTGTGCAAAAAAGATACGCCCTCCTCCACAACCATCACCGATAATCCCCTCACAAACTAAAGGGGAGTTCAAATCAAAACCAGCTATCATCTAAACAATCCTCTTTTGTATCTTTAAACCACTCTTTATAATCACTTGAGTTTTTATCTAAAAGTATATACTCATCATGTCTGTAGGACTTAAAGCTTTCATTATCTAAACATTTACAGAGTTTCGTGCTATTTTCATCACCGCTACAGTGAGAAATCATCTCCGATTTTTGCTGCTCACTCCAACCACTGTAAGATATGTAGTAGGGATAGAGTATCCAGATAGCAAACCCAATCGTTAGCACGATATTGAGCAGATACTCATTTTTTCGTGTCTGCTTATACTTCCTCACATCATAGACTAAAGCAACAATAAAAACGACCTGCAAGCCTATATTAAACCAATCACTATCTAAAAAATCAAACAAATCAACTCCTCATATCTCTCTTTCATTGAACTAATAGTATAGCAAAATTTTAGTTAAATCTTTTTTGAGATGAGAATATTTTTTGTAAAAAAAGAGTACAATTAGCAATATCATCACTTGGAGTTTATACTATGAATATGCACAAAATCATTTCAGGTCTCTTTTTTACCTTTGCCATGACACTTAACTTTGGCTTTTTTTATGGAGACCCTACACAGCTTATAGAGCATAGTGCCTATGAACTTTTTGCAGCTATCGTTGTGAATCTTATCGCTACAGTCCTTAAACTCGGAGATAGAACACAGCTAGGAGCAGTACTTCTTGCAACAAGTCTCGTTGCCGATATTCAGCTTATAGCCTCTGCAACTGTCTGGGCATTTGCAGAGTATGTCTCTCAGAATATAGGTACAGAAGCGACGACTGCCATCGTTTCACTCTCAGGTGGAGCGCTCCTTGCAAACACAGTCTCTGTTATACTTTTCATTGCTGATACATTAAAGTCAAAAAGATAGGCATCTAACATGAACGAGCAGATTATATGGATAGTTCTTAAAAGATTAAGAATACCTTTTATTGTAATAATAGTTACTTTTGCGATAACTATCCTTGGTCTAGTGCTTATTCCTGGAACAGACAATAACGGACAGCCCTATCAAATGACTTTTTTTGATGCTTTCTATTTTGTGAGTTATATGGCTAGCACTATCGGTTTTGGAGAAGCGCCCTATACATTTAACTATGATCAACGGATGTGGGTGAGTTTTGCTATATACTTTACTGTAGTTGGTTGGTTTTATGGTGTGGGTGCTATTGTGACTCTTGTTCAAGATGAAGGGCTTAAACGAGCAATGAGCCTAAACTCTTTTCGTAAACAGGTGCAAAATTTACATGAACCATTTTACATTATACTAGGATACAACAGTGTTACAAAAACTATCATAAACAAGATAAATGGGGTCGATTATAGGGCAGTGGTTCTTGACAAAAGTTTTCAAAAGATAGAAGAGCTTGTCTTAGAAAACTTCTATCCTCATGTTCCTGCCTCTGTAGGAGATGGAACAAACCAAAATATGCTTAAGATGTCAGGTATTCATCTTAAAAACTGCAAAGGTGTTATCTCCCTCTTTGAAAATGATATGGTAAATGCAAATATAGCCACAATATGTATGCTTCTCAACAAAAAGATAGATATAATTATCAAAGCAACTTTGCCTGAACAGGTAACCCACTTCAAACGTATGGGGCTTGAGCATGTACAAAACCCTTTTGATATTATCTCTAAGCGTATCTACTTTGGTATTACCTCTCCTCATATATGGCTTTTAGAGATGTGGATGTATGGGCATATTTTAAAACTCAAAGGGAGAGATAAATTTCCGATAGGCAGATATATCATCTACGGTAGTGGTCGCATGGGTCAAGCGATAGCAAAGGGACTAAAACAGGCAAATATAAAGTATATACTCAAGGATTTTGACTCAGTAACATATATAAAACAGAAAGAATCGACTATTTTTGGAGATTCAGAGGATATGAAAAAGCTCATTGATCTTGGAATCAAAGAGAGTGCATGTATCATCGCTGCTACAAAAAATGACATACTTAATCTTAGTATATTAAATAGTGCAAAACAGCTTAACCCTGATATATTTACAATGGCACGAGAAAACTCTCTTGATGATCTCAATATTTTCAAAGCTGCAAAAATTAATAAAATATATGTAGTTGAGAAGATTTTAGCTGATGCTACTTATAACTTTATCGCAAGACCTTTAGTGCATCTTTTCATAAAAGAGGCAAGAAAACAGACCGAAGAGTGGGCAAAAATCATCGTCAATATGCTCAACAATATAACTGGAATGAATCCAAACTATTATGAACTTCAGATTAATAAGAATCATACCTATGCACTGCATTTAGAACTCGAAAGTGGATCGCAAGTCACACTCTCAGACCTTAGACGCTCGCGTGAAGATAGAGAAAAAATGCTCCCTATAGTCTTTTTACTACTTAAACGTGGTGAAGATATATACCTTATGCCAAATTCACAACTACTACTACAGGTAGGTGATGAACTTCTAAGTACAGCAGGTGAAGGGAAGTATGAAGATTTTGAGTATATCATTAATAATATTTATGAATTAAATTATGTTTTAGGAAGAGAAGAAAATAAAAAAATCTTTAGTTTAAATATGTGGGAAGAGAAGAAATTTATGAAGAAAAGTCAAATATCCTAGTCACGTATCTTCTTCATCGCTTCCCCACACATAGTAAGCCCAAATGTAGCAGTCACTCCCATAAATGAACCACTCCCTTTGATGTTTGCCTCTTCACTTGAAAAGATAACTTTATACTTTTTCTTGAAGCCTCGTTTCTTCAGTTCATAGCGAATCTTTGCACCAAATCTATCCCCATAACTTTTCCAGACATCATCCACTTTTATCTTCGTTGGATCCATCCGTTTTGCACTCCCAAAGGAGCTTATGAGTTTCCTGTAGCACTTCTGCGCAAGGGCAAGTTTAGCATTTCTATCATCTATGGCATCAAGCACTACATCATAAGGCTCAAAGTCAAACTCCCACACCCACTCTTCATCTATGCGTTTTTCTACTATTGTCACTTCAGGGTAGTGCTTTTTAAGTGCGTTGACTTTCACTTCGCCCTCATGCAGTTCTGACCACATTTGACGATTCTGATTTGTCGTATCAAAGGTATCAAAATCAACGATAGTGATATGCCCAACCCCACTACGATAGAGACAATCAAGACAGAAAGAGCCAACTCCCCCTACTCCAAGGAGAATGACATTGGCGTTTTGCAGTTTACTAAAATCATCGCCAACAAGCTCTTCTATACGATCATAAACTCCCATACTAAAGCCACTCTTTGAGACTATCCATACTTTTATAAGCACTCATATCAAGCATAATAGGAGTGATAGAGATATATCCAGCTTCTATAGCTTCATAATCACTCAAGCCCTCTACACCACTGCGTTGAGAAAAATTAAGAGGGTGCAGACCTAACCAGTAGAACTCTTCGCCACGAGGATTTCTATGTAGATGGGCATCATTTGCATAGTGTCTATACCCAGCATAGGTTACTTTTATCTCAGCTTCCTCCTTCTCAGGGGGGATATTGACATTTAAAAACTCACGCTCAGGAAGTGGAAATGAACCCTCTCGTATCTTCGTTACAAGTTTTTTTATCGTTTTTTGTGCTAGAGAGAAATCTCCATCAGGGTTTGTAAAGTCCATCACTTGAGAGATGGCGATAGATGGCACTCCATGAAGTACACCCTCCATAGCACCAGCAGCAGTTCCAGAGTAGGTAATATCCTCACCCATATTTGAGCCACGGTTAATGCCACTCACGAGTAAATCAGGTCGCTCACTCTCAAAAAGTGTACTCAAAGAGAGATAGACACAATCAGCAGGTGTACCATCTTCAAGTTTGTAGAAGTCATCTCCCACGCTCACAAAACGCAGAGGTCGAGTAAGAGTGAGCGAATGCCCACAAGCCGACTTCTCATTTGCAGGAGCAACGACAACAACTGTAACATCTTCAAGCTCTCTTAACGCACTCAGTAGTGCTAAAATCCCTTTCGCCTCATAACCATCATCATTTGTTACTAATATCTTATATCCCAAAAAAAATCCTTATTTTACTTGAATTATACAAATATAGTCTTACACTAATATAAACAAGAATTATTCAATAATTATTCGATTTTACCGATATGTGCAAGTATAAGGATATTTACAATGATTAACTCATATACTCAAAACACTTATTTAGTAAAGTGATTTATGCGCAAAGTGGCATAAATTTTGCTATGATTCTGATATGAAAATATTTTTAATCTCCTTACTCTTTTTTACAAGCATTTTTGCCAATAACTTTGAGAAAAACTATCAAGACCTTAACACTGCCCTTGATAAAGTGGCTCCGCGTTTAAACACTGAGACAAAAATCACCCTTTACTATCTTGTTCTTGCCACACATGACAAGATACTCTCTTCTAGTTCGACAAGCAAACTCAAAGATCACATACTCAAAACACTCACACAACTTCACGAATCAAACAAAAAACTCCGAACACAAGAGATAGAAACAATCAGAGTACTTTATACTAAAATGCTTAAAGCAAAAATCTCGAAAGCTAAACCAGCAAAAACCCTCTATAAAGACCGCATAGTTTATAAGGATAAGATTGTTTATCAAAACAAACTCATTTATAGGGATAGCCCTTCTCAAAAAAGTTCCTCTTTTGTAAACACTATTACTATCATTTTATCTCTTGTCCTAGGTTTTTTACTAGGCGGCTTTTTCTTTTACAAATTTCTTTCACTCAACCCTGATAAACATAATGAAGAGTTCAAAAACAGTACAAATACGAGAACTCCACAAGCAGCACCAGTAGTAAATAAGTCACAAAACTGTAAAGAGCTAGAGAAAGCAAACAGCTTATTAAAAGAAAAAAATAGCACAATGCAAGCAAGTATAAGAAAACTAGAGACTAAGTTTCATTCCCTAAAGAGTAAACTAAGCGAAGAGACACAAGCACTCCAACTAGAACTCACACAACAAAATGAGTATGTGGAGAGTCTTAAACATGAACTTTCAAAGCATGAGACAAACAATGGAGCGGTAAACTTTGCCTTTAAAGAAGAGCTCTCTAGTGTACAAACGCAGAGTCAAGAGATTTTCGGTGTTCTTGACACCATCTCAGAGATAGCAGAGCAGACAAATCTCCTTGCACTCAATGCTGCCATAGAAGCTGCTCGTGCAGGTGAGCATGGTCGTGGCTTTGCAGTGGTAGCTGATGAAGTACGTAAACTTGCAGAACGAACGCAACATGCACTTTCATCTGCAAAAGTAGATATTTCTGCTCTTGTAGACGCTATCTCAAACTTAAAAAGATAAATTTGGATAAAACTTGACTTTTATCTTTCTATTAGTGTAAAATTGCACTTATAGAAAGATATATAATATATCGCTAATCTCCCCCGCATTACAAAATCACACAATTAAGGCAGACTTTTACATGAGTGAAACTTCTTCTCAACAACCCCGCAACAACAAACCAAAACCTAAAAACAACAATCGCAACAATAGTTCAAAAAGATCACACCAACCAGCAAAAGGTTCAAGTGTTGAGGAATTAAGAACAAAGAGCATCGAAGAGCTTA
>JALUKS010000204.1 GCA_027056465.1 Sulfurimonas sp. | reverse complement strand
TTTTAGATGATGCTGCGTTTGATGAAGAGAGTAAAGTTATGCCAATGGCTATGGTTATTGGTCGTCTGAATATCGCTCTTCTTAAAGAAAAAGTTCGCCATCTTGTCTCTATGATAGCTGTTACAGGAGAGGTTATAGATTCTCATTCAGCAGCAGTTCTCATAGGATATGGTGCATCTGCTATCTATCCTAACCTACTTTTCGCAACAGTGACTTCACAACTAGCAAAATCAAAAGCTATAAATCTTACTTGTGGGGAAGCTTATAAAGCAGTACATACAGCACTTAACAGTGGTCTTTTAAAAATTATGTCAAAGATGGGTATCGCGACTATAGCATCCTATAGAAACTCAGGTTTATTTGATGTTATTGGACTCTCTAAAGAGATAGTAAAAGAGTGTTTTGAGACTTCTCACTGTGCTATCGCTGGTCTCACTTATGATGATATTGACACAAGAATTGAGAAGTTCCATAAGTCTGCATTTAAGAATGATGGCTTTAAGAAAATTTTTCCTTTAAATATTGGTGGCTATTATAAGTTCTATACAGGTCAAGAACACCATGACTTTGGTCCTGCAGTTATTCATGCCATTCATACTTTTGCACAGAGTGGTCAAAAAGAGGATTTTGAAAAACTTAAAGATTTGGTAAACAAACGCGGACTCAAATTTATCCGTGATTTCTTTGATATTAAGTCAGATAGAAAGTCTATTGATATTTCAGAAGTAGAGTCTAAAGAGGCGATATTTAAACGTTTCGCATCTGCTGCTATGAGTCTTGGGTCTATCTCTCCAGAAGCTCATGAGACTATCGCTATTGCTATGAATCGCATCGGTGGTCAGTCAAACTCTGGTGAGGGTGGAGAGGATAAATCTCGTTTTGGAACGGAACGTGTCTCTAAAATCAAGCAAGTTGCCTCAGGTCGTTTCGGTGTAACTCCTGCATATTTACGTTCAGCTGAAGAGATACAGATAAAAGTTGCACAAGGTGCAAAACCAGGGGAGGGTGGACAATTACCAGGGCATAAAGTTACTGCGTTAATCGGTAAACTTCGCCATACTGTACCGGGGGTAACACTTATCTCGCCGCCACCACACCATGATATTTACTCTATCGAGGATTTAGCACAGCTTATCTTTGATCTCAAACAGGTAAATCCTAAGGCGCGTGTAGCAGTGAAACTTGTCTCTACTGTTGGTGTTGGTACTATTGCTGCAGGTGTTGCAAAAGCCTATGCAGATAAAATCATCATCTCTGGTGGTGATGGTGGAACTGGTGCTGCACCTCTTACATCTATCAAGTTTACAGGTAATCCATGGGAGATAGGACTTAGTGAAGCACATAATGCTCTCAAAGCAAACAACCTTCGTGGACTCGTAGAACTCCAAACAGATGGTGGATTAAAATCTGGTCTTGATGTTGTAAAAGCTGCCCTTTTAGGTGCTGAGTCTTTTGCATTTGGTACTGGGGTACTTACTATCGTTGGGTGTAAAATGCTTAGAATCTGTCATGTAAATAAATGTACTGTAGGTATAGCAACTCAAAATGAAAAACTTCGTGAAGAGTTTTTTAAAGGACATGTTGATCAGGTTATCAACTACTTCACACTTTTAGCTGAAGATATTCGTTCTATCATGGCAGAACTTGGATATAAAACTATGGAAGAGATGATAGGTCAAGTAAATCTTCTTCAAGTAAAAGAGGATGCGTTTGCAAAGAAGTTTGACTTTAGTGCTATCTTACATCAAGAAGAGGGTGTCAATACACATCAGCAACCATTTAACCATCCTTTTGATGATAATTCTTTTGAAAAAGGTGTTCTTAAAGAGGCAATGGTAGCCATAAAAAGCCCAGAACAACCTATAAAAATAGCGAGAGAGATAAAAAATATTCATCGTAGTTTTGGTGCTTTAGTCTCTGGTGAGATTGCTGAGTACTATGGAGATGAGGGACTTAAAGCTGATACGATAAAGATAAATCTTTCAGGTGTAGCTGGTCAAGCACTTGGAGCATTTTTATCTTCAGGTCTCTCTATCTACTTAGATGGTGTAGCAAATGATTATATCGGTAAAGGTATGAGTGGTGGTAAAATCATCATCACTTCTAAAAACGAGGGTGAAGAGTTTTCAGCTGGTGGAAATACTTGTCTCTATGGTGCTACAGGTGGTAAACTTTATATCTCTGGAAGTGTAGGTGAACGTTTTGCTGTTCGTAACTCTGGAGCATTTGCTATCGTTGAGGGAACAGGAGATAATGCTTGTGAGTATATGACTGGTGGAGTTGTCGTTATCCTTGGATCAACGGGTATCAACTTTGGTGCTGGTATGACAGGTGGTGTAAGTTTTGTCTATGACAAAGAGCATAAGTTCGTTGAAAATGTAAACCATGAACTCGTAGAAGCAGTAAGGATAGATACCGATGAGGGTGATGAAGCTCGTCACTACCTTAAACGCCTTCTTAAAGATTATGTAGTGGAAACAGGCAGTAAAAAAGCAAAAGATTTACTTGAAAACTTTCGTGTTGAAGTACGTAACTTCTGGTTAGTAAAACCGAAAAATTTAACAAAATTACCACTTAACTTAGAGAACGGAGACTAATAATTATGAGAGAATATTTAACTACAGAAAGAGTGGATCCATCAAAAAGATTAGTCGTTGAGCGTACTAAAGATTTTGGTGAGATTTACGAAGTATTTGATAAAGACGACGCAGCGAGTCAGAGTGATAGATGTATACAGTGTGGAGACCCATTTTGTTTAAACAAATGCCCACTTCATAACTACATCCCTCAGTGGCTAAAGTCAATAGCTGAGAAAGATTTAGAGTTTGCATTTAAGCTCTCAAACGAGCCTTCACCTTTCCCAGAAGTTATGGGTCGTGTTTGTCCTCATGATAAACTTTGTGAGGGAGATTGTACTTTAAATGATGGACATGGTGCTATCACTATTGGTAGTGTTGAAACACATATTACAGAAGAGGGTTTTAAAGCTGGTCTTACTCCTGATTTTCCAGGTATCACATCTGATAAAAAAGTGGCAGTTATAGGGTCAGGTCCTGCTGGACTCTCTGTAGCTACTTATCTCTTACGTTCAGGAATAGGTGTGACTATGTATGAGAGAGCTGATAGAGCAGGTGGACTTTTAACGTATGGCATTCCAAACTTTAAACTTGACAAAAAAGTAGTAGAACGCCGTGTAAAACTTCTCGAAGATGCTGGAATGAAACTTGTGCTTAATTGTGAAGTTGGGAAAGATAAAACTTTTGAAGAGATTGCTAATGAGCATGATGCAATGTTTATAGGTGTTGGTGCTACTAAAGCAAAATCTGCTGGTCTTATAGGAGAACATGCAATAAATGTTTATGCTGCTATGGACTACTTAACAAACATTCAGAAGAAAAACTTTAAAACAAACTATGATAAGAAGTTTGACTTTAAAGATCAAAATGTTGTAGTAATCGGTGGTGGTGATACTGCTATGGATTGTCTGCGTACTGCAAAACGCGAGGGTGCTAAGTCTGTAACTTGCCTCTATCGCCGTGATGAGTTAAATATGCCAGGATCTAAAAAAGAGTATAATAATGCGATGGAGGAGGGTGTAGATTTTACTTTTTTAGCTTCTCCAAAAGAGATTATCCTTGATGAATCAGCAAATGCAATAGCTGTAGAGTATGTTAAAACTACTTTAGGTGCTAAAGGTGAAGATGGACGTCAGCGCATGGAAGAGATAAAAGGAAGTGAGACTCGTGCTAATGCAGATGTGGTTATTATGTCACTAGGATTTAATCCTGTTGTTCCATCTTTCTTAGCAGAAAATGGCATCGAGACTAACTCTTGGGGTGGGATTATTATAGATGAAGATACACATGAAACAAGTACTGCAGGTATTTATGCTGGTGGTGACTGTTTTCGTGGTGCTGATTTAGTTGTAACGGCAGCTTATGATGGTCGCGAAGCTGCAAGAAGTATCGCAGAATCTTTACTGAAATAGAACTACAAATTATGCTTACAAGTTCCACCTCTCCTGAGGTGTAATCTTCTTTCTCTTCAATAAATATAACAATTTTCCAAAAAAACTTTTTATTCTAAGCATAAATTAGCTATAATAAATGCTATTTATAATTTAAGGATTTTTTGTGAACCTACTTGACCTATTTAATAAAACTTTTGCTAATAAACCTGCTGTAGAAGAGGCATCATCTCACTGGATTAAGTGTAAATCCTGTCACTCTACTATGTATTACAAAGAAGTTGAAAACCAAAATTATGTATGCCCTAAATGTGGCTATCATATTCGTATTGGTGTGAAAGAACGTATAAAACTTCTTGCTGATGAGGGAACATTTGTAGAACATGATTCTTCACTTGAACCAGTTGACCCTATTAACTTTGTAGACAAAAAATCTTATAAACAGAGAATAGAAGAGGCTTTTAAAAAAACAGGTCGAAAATCATCTGTTGTTGCAGGAAGCTGTCAAATGAATGGAGTTAGTGCTCAAGTCGTTATCTTTGACTTTGCATTTATGGGTGGAAGTTTAGGTTCTGTTGAAGGTGAAAAGATAGTTCGTGCAGTTACTCGTGCCATTGAAAATATAGAAGGTCTTATTATCCTCTCAGCTTCAGGTGGAGCGAGAATGCAAGAATCTACTTTTTCTCTTTTACAAATGAGTAAGACTTCAGCAGCATTAGCGAAACTTGCAAAGCAAAATTTACCATATATTTCAGTAGTTACTGACCCAACCATGGGTGGTACTTCAGCTTCATTTGCTACTCTTGGTGACATTATTATCGCTGAACCAGGTGCTCTTGTTGGGTTTGCTGGGCAGCGTGTTATTGAACAGACTATTGGTTCTGCTCTGCCTGATGGATTTCAACGTGCTGAGTTTTTACTTGAAAAAGGTGCAATTGATATGATTGTAAATCGTAATGATCTTAAGAAGACACTTGCTGATCTCTTGACACTTTTAAAAAGAGAAGTAGCTTAAGCAGATGAAACTCTATGCCCTCTGTGATCAAGATATGCTTGACTCTAAGGGGGTGACCCTCCAAGAGTATATAGAGATAGCAAAAAAAAATAATGCTGAGATTATTCAGTATCGCAACAAAAATGCAGATACTTCATACATCAAAAAACAACTTATAAAGATAAGAAATATGTATGATGGTTTTCTCATTGTAAATGATGCTTATGAACTCATTGAATATTGTGATGGTGTTCATGTAGGTCAAGAAGATCTTATGTTGATTGATGAAGATATTCACAAAGCAGTAAAAATTTTAAGGAGTGTTGTTACAGAAGATAAAATACTTGGTATCTCAACTCACAATGAAGAAGAAGTCCTTGAAGCTAATAGTTTAGATGTAAATTATATAGGTCTAGGTGCATTTAGAAATACAAGTACAAAAAAAGATATACTTACTACTCTTGGTAAAGAGTTGGATTTTATTGCTGAAAAATCAGAGCATTTAGTAGTAGCTATTGGTGGTGTCAAACTTGAAGATGAGTTTGAAAATGTTACTTATAATGTCATAGGAAGTGGGCTTTTAGTATGAATGTAGAGATAGTAAGTATCGCTAAAAAAGAGAAGAGTTTATATGACCCTCTTAATAAAGAGTTGACAAAAATGATAAGTCGCTTCGCAAAAGTGACTGATACAGAAATTTTTAACAAGGATGTAACAAAAGCACACACTATCTCATCTGATGCAGCTCAGAGGGCTTATAGTAAGGTTCTTGAACCACATATTAGCTCTTGTTATAGTATAGTTTTGCATCCAGATGGAAAGATTGTCGATAGTTTTGAGTTTAGTAAGCTTTTAGATGGTAAAATGTCTGTTAAATTTTTCATCGGTGGTGCATATGGCTTCGAGCAGGACTTTTTAAAGAAAAGTGATGCTGTTATCAGTTTAGGAAAAATCACTATGAGTCATAAAATAGCAAAAGTTGTTTTGTTAGAACAGATTTATAGAGGTTTTTCTATATTAACAAATCATCCATATCATAAATAAAAAGGATTATATTCGTGCAAACAAGTGAATTGAATTATTTTAAAGAGATCTTAGAGAGTCGTAGAGAGCAAATCAATAAAAATATTGATAGTGGAAATAGTGAGCTAAACAGCTTAAACTCCATAGAGTTAAAAGATGAGGGTGATCATGCCTCAGTAAATAATAATTCTATGGTAGAGAGTGCAATTGTTATGCAACAAATGCAAGAATTAGATGAAATTGAAGTTACTTTGGGTAAAATAGCAGATGGTAATTATGGAGTTTGTGAAATGTGTGAAGATCTTATTGGTTTTCAGCGTTTAAAAGTAAAACCCCATGCCATTTACTGCATCGATTGTAGAGAAATAATAGAAAAATCTAAATAAGGATAGATATATGTACATCAAAAGATATACGATAGCCGCACTCATTTTAATGGGATTATTAGGAGCATATGTTTTTTCATATGTAACACAAGATAAAATAACACTTGACTTTTTTGGTATTCCGCTACCAGCACTTTCTATCGCTATATGGGTTGTTGTACCTGTTGCTATACTGTATGTAGCTAGTGTTTTACACATGTCGTTTTATTCGTTACTAGGTTCAATGAAACTTCGCAAATATGAAAAAGACTTCGAGAAAATCATTGATGCAATTGTAGAAACATATCTTGGTAAAAAAAACAGAAGTCATACTTTCAAAACAGATAGATATACACTCTTAGGTACTCTACTTGAGAATAGTATACTTTTCCCAATCGGAAATACAACTGAACTGACTGGAAATGAAAAAATTGATGGTGTCCTTAAAATGATTGAGAGTGTAAAAGCAGGGGAAATAGTAGACCTTAAACCTTTTAATCTTCGTAATGAAAATGAGCTTGTGCTTCAGAATAAGAGAAATAAGTACAAAAAAGGTGAACTTACTGCTGAAACAATTCTTGCAAATGAAACTAAGTATGCAGATGTTTTACGTGAAGAAGCATTTGTTGACTATGTAAAGACTACAGCTTATTCAAATATTGAAAAGTACAAAACTCTTCTTACAAAAGAGTCTCTTTACTCTATTATAGCACGTGTTAATGCAGATGAATATACACTTGATATGAACACAGAAGAGTTACTTGTACTTGTAAAAGCATTAGAATTCAGTAAAAAAGAGTTTATTAATCTTTCTCGTGTTGTTGCAAAAGGTGGTATGATTCCTGAGCAACGTATTCGTCTTTTTGAGATGTTGAGTGATGAGAATGAAGATGCGATTGATGCTTACCTTTATACTCTCTTTGATTTAGAAATGTTAAATCCAGTAGATGAGATACTAGACAATGCACATGAAAGTGAGTATCAAAATTTCAAAGCTTACCGTGCTCTTAAAGAGTGTAACAAAAACTTTAGTATAGAGTTGTTTGTATAGTTTATGCAAAAGAAACTCTCTTTCGATAATCCTCTTTATATCCTAGCACCTCTTGCTGGGTTTACAGACCTTCCTTTTCGTAGTGTAGTCAAGAAGTTTGGAGCTGATCTTACTGTTAGTGAAATGCTTAGCTCAAATGCTCTTGCTTATGGCTCAGAAAAAACACTCCATATGTTAGAAAAATCCCCTTTAGAAGACCCATATTCTGTACAGATTTCAGCATCCCAAGTCGATATGGCAAAACGTGCAGTGGAAGTGCTTAATGAAAAAGAAGGAATAGATATTATCGACCTCAATTGTGGCTGTCCTGTTCCAAAAGTTGTAGGACATGGAAGTGGAAGCTCGCTTCTGCTTAATCTTCCTCTTATGGGCGATATCATAAAAACAATCAAAGAGACCTCTAACAAAAGTATGACAAGTGTCAAAGTACGTTTAGGTTTTGAGAAGAAAAACCATATAGATATAGCAAAGTTAGTAGAAGATAGTGGCGCTGACTTTTTAGCAGTTCATGGGCGTACTCGTGTTGGCAAGTTTAAAGCACCCGTTGATTATGATGCTATAAAAGAGATGAAAGAAGCTGTAAATATACCAGTCATTGCAAATGGGGATATAGATTCGTTTGCAAAGGCTAAATGGGTGTTAGAACATACTGGTGCAGATGGTGTGATGATAGGTCGTGGAGCAGTCGGTGCGCCATGGATATTTCATCAGTTGCGTTCAGGTCAAGAGCATATAGATTTTGCACTTAAACATGAAATTATCATGGAACATTTTGATAAAATGATAGAGTTTTATGGTGCACATGGAGTGCCAATGTTTAGAAAACATACTCATACATACTCTAAAGGCTATCGTGGTGCATCTACTTTGAGAAACCAAGTAAACACTATTAGTGATATAAGTGAGTATAGAGATGTATTAGATGATTTTTTTAGAAATGGGGAGTTTGCTTAGATGTTTGAAATCAGTAAAAGCATTAAAGATTTAGACAATATAGACATAGCAGATAATCTTTTCCATTATGATTATAATACAAAACACCTTCTTTCTCTCATTGACAAGGGACTTGCTGTTGACGACCCAGCATATATGAGCTCTTTTCGCTCTTTTGAGGGAGAAGCTTTTGAAAACTTTGTCTATGAAAAGCTTCTGCGTTATGCACAAAAAAATGACAATATTGCTAAGTTTGTGCTCAAAGGTTTCCATCAAAATAAGCATAAAGCTTATGCAAATACTCTCTCTATTAGTGAAAAAGAGCAGATAGTTTACCGTACGAAGTCTCGCGAGATTAGTGAATTTGATGCCATGTTTGTGACAAAAAATAATGAGCTCTATTTTGTAGAGATGACCTTAGTCAAAAATGTTCTCAAACTTCGTAAGCGTTTACGTAAGAAAAAAGCGCTTTTAGATATTATTTTTCCAAACTATGATGTCAAAGCTCTTATTATCTTAAATGATGGTGCAACTGGAACAAAACAGTTCCCTGATTACTGTAAAGTATGGTTTACTAAAGAGTTCTCAGCTACTGATGTTTTGGAGTATATTGTATCGAAACGCAGACGTAAACTACTTCCTAAAGAGAAAATCAAGGGTGGATGTATGATAGAGGCTCATGAGCTGAAACTACATCCATTTAGATACTATAATACTATGTCGTGGATTACGAAAACTATACGAAGTCATAAAAAGCATATTATAGATATGAACTTTCTTATGACATTTAAAGTACAGCGTTACCATGACCTTTATAACAAGTTTTATATTGGGTATCTCTCTATAGAAAACGCGAAGAACCTTCTTAATCTCACTGATGAGTATAAAGAAGATCAAAGAGTTATAGTTGCACTAGAGAAGAAACACTCTGATGAAATTATACTCACTTATTATATTCAGACTGGGAGAAAGAACCTCTATCTTTATACTGCTGAAGAGGGTAGGATTACAAAAGAGAAGAAAGATCCTTATGGCATTACTGTAACAGAAGTTTTTCACTCAAACAAACAGATGGATAACTCTTATGAGCTAACTATACAACATATTAAGGTGATAAAAAAGTTACTTAAAGATCGTTTCTTGCAAGGGCAACAGAAAGCTTAATCTTCATCTGCATAGATGAGGGTAGCTGCTCTTTCCTTATAGGCCTGTAATGGCTCTTGATGTGATGAAGTGGATTTGTTAAATAACTGTTCTTTTGGAGATTCTATGAACTCCTCTAGTTGTTGATTTTTCTCTTGAAGTATAGAGTCAAACTCTCGCTGTGTATGAGGTTTATTCTCTTTAAACTTCTCTAGTAAAATATTACTATTTCCCATAAGTACTAAATAACTTTCATTACCAAAATCTAGCATTACAACACTATTTGTTGTATCTATAGCCTTTTGAAATCTTATAGAAATTATATCATTTGATGCTTCGCTTGTTGGTAGTTCTTTTTTATGTGTTTGATCCTGTGTTGCATTAAAAAGCCAAGATGATTTACCTTTTGTTTCAGGATTCTTTGTGATTTTTTTCTTGATAAACAGAAGTATCAAAATACCTATAATTAAAATAGTAACGACAATATAATAACTTTTAGTCATTTCACCACCTTGCTTTGTAGGTAGTGCAGAGAGGTCAGCTGCAAAAGAATTTCTCTCTTTTACTGTAGAAGTGTTTGCAATTGGTGTAGGTACAAAACGTAGTCTCAGTCCATAAGCATCAGATGTTTTAGACGCTATAAATTTAACATTTGAAGCTGTATATGCTGTTATATCTGTTTGGTTTTTTAAAGGTGTGATAGTAAGTGAGTGAAGGTAATCAGAGTTTACTTTTTTAATTTTAGTAGATTCTATACTTGCATTTTCTAGTTTTATGATAATTTTGTTTTTACTTTTACTCTGTTTAATTATTCCAGAATAAGGTGTATCAAAAGTAATCATAACATCTGCATGGTCACTACGTTCATAGATATTGTAGCTTAAAATCTTGGAAGCAAATAGAGCAAGGGGAAGAAGTAAGAGTAAAAGGTATTTCATTTAAAGTCTCTCTTTTGAAAGGTGATAAAGTACAGCACTTGAGTCCAGAACTTCATTAATACGAATAGCAAGATTTTTTTCATAGACCATAACCTCACCTTTTCCTAAAATACGTCCATTAACATAAGATTCAACAGATTCACCTGCTGGTTTTTTAAGATCAATGATAGAGCCTTTTTCTAAGCCAAGAATCTCATGTACAGTAAGCTCTGTCTCTCCAAGGTCTGCAATAAATTCTACTTCCATATCTAAAATACCTGAGTAGTCCATCCATCTAAGTTCCTCTTCTTCGTTAAAGACTTTTTTCTTAGTAAAAGCATACTGTTTTGAAGGTTTAGGCATGAAGTTCCTTAATGGCTATGCTTATAGTACTATCATCTATTCTAAGTGTTTTTGAAGTATCTACTTCAAAAGAAAATTTACCAATTCTCTCAAAAACTGGTGTTCCTATGGTGAATGGATTAATGTTCTCTTCCTCTGCAATAACCTTAGCACTCCCAACAATGAGATTTGCTGTCTCTAATGTCATATCTATCAATGTCTCTTCATTACTCTCGTTCTCTTCAAGAAAAAGGTAAGAGACTCGTTGCATAAAGGGTATATCTGAAGCGATGTAAACTCTATGTTTTGTTCCATCCTCTGCATCTATGTCAATGTAAGCAATAAGTGTTCTCTTATCTGTAATAGTAGTATCTATAGTACATTCTTCTTCTATCTGGTGTATGCAAAAATTTTCAGTTGCTTTTTCTATAGCTGTAAACATTAAAAACCCTTATGTAAATTGTGATAGATTATACTTTAATAAAACACAAAGCAAAATAAAATGGTATAATTCAGCAAAAATTCATAGGAAATTTATGCTAGAACTCGCTTTTGTCGGTGCTATTGTCGGTCTTATTTCAGGTTTCTTTGGTGTAGGTGGTGGAACTATTTTGGTTCCATTACTCCTCATTTTAGGATTTGAGACAAAGATTGCAATGGGTATCTCTGTAGTGCAAATGGTATTTAGTTCTGTTTATGGCAGTTATTTGAACAATAAGAAAGGTACTTTAGATATTTCTCTTGTACTTTTTATAGGGTTTGGTGGTGCTATTGGCGCACTTCTAAGTGGTTTAATTACAGCCAGATTTAGCGATACGACACTAGAACTTATCTTCTTATCTTTTGCCATTTTTGCACTACTGCGTCTCTTTTTTAAAACAAAAGAGCATAAAGAGCAAAAAAAAGTTAGTAAGTTTATACTCTTTAGCATAGGTCTCCCTTTGGGTGCTTTGAGTATGACTATTGGGGTAGGTGGGAGCATTATTTTAGTGCCTATTTTAGTCGGATTTTTGCATGTACCACTCAAAAAAGCCATCTCTGCTGGTCTTTTCTTCGTCGTTTTCTCCTCACTTTCAGGATTTATTTCTCACTATCTGAGTGGCAATCTTGACATAAAAAGTGGTGCTATTATCGGCATAGCTTCACTCCTCGGCGTTTATGTAGGCATACACTTCAAAGATAGAGTAGAGGAGAAGTTACAGAAAAATCTACTCGTCACTTTTTATCTAGCTATCGTAGTTTACTTAATACAAAGAATATTTGTCTAATATTGGGTATAATCTATCTCTTAAAAAATGCACTCTAAGGTTTATAACTTCATGGATTTACATAGCAAAGATTTAACAGAACAAAAACTCAAAGAACTCCGAAATATTTTCCCTGAAATTTTTGAAGATGGCTTGATAAACTATGATAAGTTTAAAACTATTTTAGGTGAAAATGTTGATGAAAAGAGTGAGCATTACTCTTTTGGTTGGTCTGGCAAAAAAGAGTGCTACAAAACCATCAAAGCCAAAACAAATGCTACTCTCAAGGTTGATGAAGATGAGAGCATCCCTGATGGGGATAATGTTTTCATAGAGGGCGATAACCTAGAAGTCCTCAAACTCCTCCAAAACTCCTACCACAAAAAAGTCAAAATGATTTACATCGACCCACCTTACAACAAAGACAAAGATTTTGTCTATAAAGACACATGGGGCGATAGTATCCAAAACTATATGCTACAGACTGATCAGCTAAGAGAGGAGGGCTACACAAGTACAAAAACCTCTAGCACAGGACGCCGCCACACAAACTGGCTCAATATGATATACCCGCGTTTGTGGCTCAGCAGAAACCTACTCAAAGATGATGGCGTTATCTTTGTGAGTATTGATGATGATGAAGTGGCAAACTTACGAAAAGTTATGGATGAGATTTATGGGGAAGAGAATTTTGTGGGGCAAATTTGTCATAAGGCGAGAGCATCTGTGTCAAACGATAAGATAATTTCTTCAAATCACAATCACATTTTATTTTATGCTAAGAATTATGAAATAATTTTTTCTAATAGAAAACAATTTGGATTAAGTCCATCTTTAGATGGATTTAACAATGATGATAACAATGGTAAAGGTGCTTATAAATATTCTCCTGTGGATGGTCCTGGTGGCGCATCTAAAGGAAACCCATATTATACATTTGAGGGTGTTACTGGATATTTTAGGTATTCCAAAGAAGAAATGCAAAAAAAATTTAATCGTGGTGAAGTAGTAAAGGTTGGAAATGGATTGCAAAAAAAATATTATTTAGAATATGCTAGAACAACAAGAAAAACCGATACAACATGGTGGGATGAAAAATTATATACATCATCAGCTACAACAAAATTAAAAAAATTAATGGATGGAGATTATTTCACAAACCCTAAACATATAGATTTACTTAAAAGAATGTTGGAATTATCAACAAAAAATGACGATATAATCCTAGACTTCTTCGCAGGAAGTGGCACAACAGCACATGCAGTAATGGACTTAAACGCAGAAGATGGGGGCAATAGAAAATACATCTTAGTCCAACTCCCAGAAGCGACAGATGAAAAGAGTGAAGCCTATAAAGCAGGTTATAAAAAGATAAGCGACATCACAAAAGAGCGCATAAAAAGAGTCATAAAAAAACTAGATTATAAAGATGGCTTCAAATCCTACTACTTAGACAACTCAAACTTTCAAATGTTCAAAGAGCTAAAAAAACGACCAAATGACTCTTTGGAATCTATAAAAAAGATGTTGAAAATGAGTGTGTTTCAAGAAAATATCTTAACACAAGGTGCAAAAGAGTTAGACTTAGTTTATGAAGTAGGCTTAAAAAATGGCTTTACACTCAGTGCAAAAACTCAAACACTACAAAATGGCATTTACAATTTCATAAAATTCTACGAAGAGAACAGAGAGTTCTACTTCTGCTTCGACAAAGAGATAAAAAACGACATCATCCACACCCTACCAAAAGAAGCAAAACTCATCTGCTACGAAAAAGCATTAGGCGATAGTGTGAAACTCAATCTACACTCTAATCTTGATTTAGAAACGTTATAAGGAAAAAAATGACAACTTTTAAACTAAAAAATATTGGACTTATCGAAGATAGTGAAATAACATTAAATGATTTAACAATTATTTGTGGACAAAATAATACTGGTAAAACATATATAACATACTCAATCTATGGATTTCTCTCAATGTGGAAAGATATAGTAGATTTTAATCTTTCAAATAGTTATATAAATGAATTAAACGATAATGGTTTTTGTAGCATAGAATTAAAAGATTTTAACGATAGTGTCAAAAGTGTATTAGAAAATTTATCAAAAAACTATGCAAGTATGCTTGGTAATGTCTTTAGTGTTGATGATGATTGGTTTACTGACAGCTCATTTAATGTAGAAATAGATAATTTTTCTTTAGACTTAAGCTTAGCTTTTGAGAGTACAATGACTTCTTCAAAAAAAGATGTACTCCAAATGAGAAAAAATGAGGATAGTGATATTTTAGAGATTTCTATACTCAATACTAAAAAACAACTTCCTCGTTTTATTTTAGAACAAGCCATAAATAAGGCATTAGGTGAGATATATTTTAGTAAGTATTTCAAAAATCCTTTTATTATAACCAGTGAGAGAACAGGTATTTCTCTATTTTATAAAGAGCTAGATATTAATAAAAATGTAATGGTTGAGCATATTGTAAAAAATAAAGGCAATGATATAAATCCCTTTCAAATGTTTGAAGAAGCTATCTCAAGATATGCAATGCCCGTAAAGCATAACATAGACTACACTCGAGAATTAGGCGAAAGTGTACCAAAACAGAAAAGTTTTTTATATGGAGATAGAGAAATAGCAAAATATTTTACAGATATTTTACAAGGTAGTTATAAAGTTGTAAATAAAGAAGTATATTTTATGACAAAAAAAAATAAAAAACAGATTCCTATGTATTTTGCATCTTCAGCAACAAAATCATTAATTGAGCTATATTTTTACATTAAACATACTGCAAAAAAAGGTGATTTACTGATAATAGATGAACCTGAACTAAATTTACATCCAGATAATCATAGAAAAATAACAAGGCTATTAGCTCATTTATCAAACAAAGGTATTCATGTGTTTATTACCACTCATAGTGATTATATGATTAAGGAGTTCAATAATTTAATTCGTTTAAAACATAGGATAAATGATAAAGAGAAAATTATGAAAAAATATGGCTACAAAGAGTATGATATTTTGGATTATAGCAGAGTTGCCTCGTATGTTAATAATTCAGGCGAATTGGCAAATTGCCCAATAGATGATATGGGTATGGAAGTTGAAACATTCGATTATGTTCTAAATGAGTTATCAAGTTCGATGGATGATATATTTTTTAATATTGAAGAGTAGAAAATGTATGATATATTAAAAGAAATCATTTATGATAAAGCCCAGTTAAAACATTATGATTCTAGTGAAAATAGTTTTTATATTAAAGAAAATGGACAAGCAGAATGTAAAAAAATAACATTATTAAAATTTGAGTCTGAAAGCACAACATTTGGATTTGAACTAGACTGTAAAGATGTTAAATATAAAGGCATTCATAAAATAAGTCCTTATCTAGCAAATGGAAAAGGATTTGACAAAGGAAATGATGGAATCATTTTTACCACAATTAAAGAACAAAAATATGTTTTTGTATGTGAATTAAAAGATGGAGCAAAAGGCTTTATATCTCAATTTAAAAGTAGTAAAGTTTTTGTTGAATATGTAAAATCTATATTAAAAGTTTATTATGGTAAGAATACTGATAATATGATTATGAAATATATTGTATTCTCTAAAAAAGGAAATTTATTTAAAACAAGTAATGGCAAATTTGTGAAAAGTAAGCAGGATGGTGTTGATTTTTATCATTTACCATGTTCTAAAATGAAATATTATATTACAAGTTTTATATAGATGCAGATAAAATACCTCACCCAACCTCACCAATCAAAAGCGATAAGTGCAACACTAGACCTTTTTCTAGGACAAGCGAAACTAGATAATGAGTATGATATATTTGATGGAGAGGCAGTCTGTTCTAACCTTTTGACACTAGATAACGAGACACTTCTTCAAAATCTGCAAACTATCCAAAAACTTAATGGTATTGACAAAACCGATACTTTGGAGTCTCTTGATTTTACCATAGAGATGGAGACGGGAACAGGGAAAACTTATGTTTACATTCGGACTATTTTAGAGATGTATGCTAAGTATGGGTGGAGTAAGTTTATCATCATAACACCATCTATTGCCATCCGTGAGGGAGTGCTTAATTCACTTAGGAGTATGCAAAAACATTTCAAAGAGGAGTTTAGTTTTCCTTATGATTACTTTGAGTATGACTCTTCGCGTTTGGGGTCACTCAAACATTTTATAAGAGATGATGCTCTCAACATTATGGTCATGACTATAGATAGTTTCAAACGAGCAGGAACTATACTCAATATGCCACGAGAAGGATTTGTAGGCACGCCAAAAGAGTCGCTACAAAAAACTAACCCTATCCTCATCCTCGATGAACCACAAAATATGGAGAGTGAACTCTCTAAAACTTCCATATCTGAGCTTAACCCACTCTTCACCCTGCGTTATTCGGCGACACATAAAAACCTTTATAATCTCCTCTATTCGCTAACGCCAAAAGAGGCACTAGAGGGTGGACTTGTCAAGCAAATAGATGTTTTAGCCTTGAGTGAGAACCAAACCATAAACGACATCTATATAAATGTACTTAAAATTGAGATAGATAAAAAGTCCAAAAGACCCGTTGCCTCACTTGAACTGATAGTAAACAACAAAAATGAGTTTGTTAAAAAGATAGTAAAGATAAAAGGTAACGATAGCCTCAAAGAGAAGACAAAAAATCCTATCTACACAGGTTTTATAGTAGATGAGATAAACTTCAAAGAGCTTTTTATCGCGTTTGAAAATGGCTTAAAGTTAGAGCTTCATGAGATAAATGGAACGATTAAACGCCAAATCCAACAAACACAGATAAGTGAAGCGATAAAACTCCATATGCAAAAGTTTGAAGAGTTAAAGCAGAAAAACATCAAAGTTCTAAGTCTCTTTTTTGTAGATAAGGTCGCCAACTTTTTAGAAGAGGAAGAGGGGTGGATAGAGAGTTTTTTCTGTAGCGAATTTGACAAGCACAAAAAAGATTTCTCGAGTTTTAAAGAGGTAAATGCAAAAAATGTTTATGCTTCTTACTTTGCCAAACGCAAGAGTGGTTTTGTGGATGCTCTTAAAAGTAACGATAGCGATAGAAAACTCGCTAAAAAGACCTATGATTTGATAATGAAAGATAAAGAAAAACTGCTTAGTTTTGATGAAGATGTTAGCTTTATATTTTCTCATAGTGCTTTAAAAGAGGGTTGGGACAACCCTAATGTCTTTTTTATAACGACTCTTAACGATACAAAGTCAGAGATGAAAAAACGCCAGATTTTAGGTCGTGGTGTGCGACTCGCTGTAAACGCAGAGGGTGAGAGAGTAAACGATAAAAGTATCAATAGACTCACAGTTATAGCAAATGAGAGCTTTGATGAGTTCGCTAGAGGTTTGCAACTAGAGTATGAAGTGAGTGGCGTTTCAAACGGTGTAAAACCAAATAATCTCAAAAAGAGAAAAAAAGCGACACTAAGAGAAGAGATGGCAGAGCTTAAAGAGTTTCAAGCATTATGGAAAAAGTTAAAACAGAAAACCATATATGAGATTACTCTCAACTCATCACAATATAAAGAGGATGTTATCGCTAAACTTCGCACTATTGAAGTAAGAGAGAAGAGAATCGTAAAACAGTTTGGGAGTGTTAAGAGTGAGCTGGATGCTTTTGTGGAAGATGAAAAACATATAACACTAGAGCATGAAGAGGAGTTACCAAACATAGTAATGATATTAGAAGAGAAGATAGGACTCTCTCGTAAAACGATAATCGAAATATTTGAAGAGTTTGGCTTAAGTAGGTTTACTAAAGAGTTTGTGAAAAATAGTGATGCTTATGTCAAAGAAGCACTCATAGCGTTTGAAGATACGATGTATGAGATGTTGAGTAGAGATGGGCTTGTTTATAAAAAAATTGATGAGTATTATGAGTTTAGTAATGTTTTTATGGATACAATAGAAGGATATGATTTAGAAGATACACAAAGAGGACTTTATAGTGCCGAACAGTGGGATTCTGAAATAGAGAGAAAGTTTATAAATTGTGCAGATAGAGGTTTTAAGTTTTTTACAAAACTCCCTAAAAGGTTTAAGATAAAAACGCCACTGGGAACATATAACCCCGACTTTGCTCTTATAAAGCTAGATGAGAGTGAGGGTTCTTTTGTGATAGAGACAAAAGGCTCTACAAACGAGAGAGATTTAAGAGGTCGAGAGAAATGGCAAATAGCCTATGCTAGAAAGCATTTTGAACTCTTAGATATAAAGTATAAGAAAAAAACTGATTGTAAAGATATATAAAAGGTAAATTTTGAAGAAAAAAGATAGCATAATCATCACGGGTGCAAGAGAGAATAATCTCAAAAATATTAATTTAACCATACCTAAAAATGAGTTGGTTGTTATGACAGGGATAAGTGGGAGTGGAAAATCTACACTGGCGTTTGATACTCTTTATGCAGAGGGGCAACGCCGTTATATGGAGTCACTTTCTAGCTATGCACGCCAGTTTCTTGACCGTGTAGGCAAGCCTGATGTCGATAAGATAGAGGGGCTTACTCCTGCCATCGCCATCGACCAGAAGACTACGAGTAAAAATCCACGTTCTACTGTTGGAACGATTACAGAGATTTATGATTACTTTAGACTGCTTTTTGCCCGTGTTGGGGTGCAACACTGCCATAAGTGCCATAAGGTTATTTCGCAAATGTCTGCTGCTGACATCATCGCTGAGGTGCATAAGCTCCCACAAAACGCCAAGCTTGTTCTTCTTGCTCCACTTGTACGAGAGAAGAAAGGCTCTTATGCTGATATGCTTGAGTCTTTGGTGCATAAGGGGTATGTCCGTGCCATGATAGATGGTGTCATGGTGCGTTTAGATGAGGAGATAGAACTCTCTAAGACAAAAAAACATACGATAAAAGTGGTTATCGACCGTGTTGTTGTAAAGCCTGAAAACAGAGAGCGAATAGCAGCCGATGTTGAAAAATCTCTTAAAGAGTCTTATGGAGAGTTAGAGATAGAGATACTTAATCATAAAGAGCTTGACTGTAAAGAGAGTATGCACTACTCTGAGCATAATGCATGTTTTGACTGTAAGATAAGTTTTGACCCTTTAGAGCCACTTTCATTCTCTTTTAACTCGCCAAAGGGTGCTTGTCCTGAGTGTGATGGTCTGGGTCTTCGTTATGCACTCGACCAAGAGAAGATAATTGATCAAGATTTGAGCATTGAAAAAGGTGCTGTAAAAATTGTTTATGGTTTTAATAAGGGCTATTATTTTACTTTTTTAAAGGGATTTTGTGCTCATAATAAAATAGATATTACCGT
>JALUKS010000203.1 GCA_027056465.1 Sulfurimonas sp. | reverse complement strand
ATCTACTCCAAGTATAAAAAAGAAGATGTATCGTTCTCTCATAATGCTAAAAAATTTCCTATGATCTCATGCCCATACTCACTCATAATTGATTCAGGATGAAACTGAACGCCATAAATAGCTTTATTCTTAATCTTCAGTGCCATTATCTCTTTATCATCCATACTCACTGCAGTTGTCTCAATAATATCAGGAAGATTCTCTTTTTTTACTATAAGTGAATGGTAGCGTGTAGCGCGGAACTCTTGCGGTAGCTTTTGAAAAAGTGCACACCCCGTAGTCTGCTTCATCATCGAAGTCTTACCATGCATCATATTTTCTGCTCGAATCACATCCCCACCAAAAACTTGAGCAATACTCTGATGCCCTAAGCAGATCCCTAAAATAGGTACTTTATCAGCAAAAGTTTTAATAACTTCAAGTGTCACACCCGCCTCATCTGGAGAAGCAGGCCCAGGAGAAATAATAATCTTTTGAGGAGACAGCTTTTCAATCTCCTCAATACTCATCTCATCATTTCGTATTATTTTCAAATCAGCACCAAGCTCTCTACAATATTGCACTATATTGTAAGTAAAACTATCATAATTATCTATCATTAAAATCATTTATGTATTATCCTCTTTAATCCCTATTTTAAGTTATTTTGTATTATACCAAATTGAAGATTGATTCTAAATTGTATATTCTATTTTACACATTACTTATATATTTATCTACAAATACTTTATCCAAACTCAATAGGATCCATATCTATTTCAGCTAAGACTACTTTTGTTGCCTTGATAGCCCTGATGATAGAAGTGCTTTTATCCGAACGAAGAAGTATCTCAAAACGGTACTTGTTTGCTACTCTCTCTATGCCACACTTTCCCGAACCTACTATCTCCACATCACTAAATGCCATAAGTCCCTCTTGCATTTTTCTCATCTGCTCTTGTGCTTTTGCTCCATTTTTGTGCGAAAATAGTATGCGACAGAGTTTTTTGTAGGGAGGATAAAGCTCTTTTCTATACTCTTTCTCTTCCTCTAAAAAAGCCTCATAGTTCTCTATGTAGGCAGAGAAAAATGGCTCGTTAAAACTCTGCACCAAAACAAGTGCATCTTTTTTACGACCACTTCTTCCTGAGACTTGGATGAGTGAAGAGAGAGCTTTCTCTCTTGCTCTGTAGTCACCCATATTGAGCATATTGTCCATACCCATCACTACGGCTAGTGTTACTCCGTGATAGTCATGCCCTTTTGAGAGCATCTGCGTTCCTACAAGTATATCGCTCTCATGTTCGTTAAATCTTTTGAGTGCTTTTTTGAGCTTTGCCGATGTAGTGATAACATCACGGTCAAACTGTTCTACATGAGCTGTAGGAAGTGCTTCAGAGATATTTTTGACAGCTTCAGCTGTTCCTAAACGCGAACTTGTGAGATTTGGACTGCAGCACTCGCTACATACTTGAGGAATAGCCTGAGTGTAGTTACAGTAGTGGCACTTCATAGCTCGACTCTTCTGGTGAATACTTAGCCCCACACTACAAAAAGCACACTCATAAGTATGCCCACAATCTGCACAAATAAGGTACTTAAAGTTTGCCCGAGTTGGCAAGAAAACTATGGACTGCTCTTGTGCCTGCTGCGTTTGCTCTAGTGCAGAGAGAATCATAGGTGAAAGTGTCTCTATGCTCTTCTCATACACAAACTTTTTACTAGAGCTAAAGTGTCCACCCTTGAGCCTTATAAAAGGGAACTTCACATAGGAGCTAAGAGAGGGTGTTGCACTTCCTAGAACGACATTCACATCATGAAGTTTTCCCATATATATAGCGATGTCTCTAGCATTATATCTCGGTCGTGAAGAGGATTTATAGCTATCATCATGCTCTTCATCTACGACTATAAGTCCTAAATCATGGATAGGTAAAAAGAGAGCAGAACGAGCGCCTGCTATGATCTTCGCTTTGCCACTATGAAGCTTTTCTAAGGCAAGTTTTTTCTGTTTTGGAGTGAGTTTTGAGTGCCACATAACAACAGAGTCGCCGAAATGCTCTTCTAGTCGAATACTCATCTGAGGAGTAAGAGAGATTTCAGGCATCAAAAAGATACTGCGTTTTCCCTCTGCTATCATCTGCTCAAACTGCTTCATGTAGATTTCTGTTTTTCCACTTCCAGTATCACCGAAGAGGAGTCCGACTTTTTGGTTTTTTAAAAAGGTAAGGGCTTGAGTCTGTTTATCTGAGAGCTTTATCTTAGATTCCACCTCAGGAGAGGTGGAACCAGCCAAAACGCCACTAGGATGTGTGGCTTCAGCCTCACCCTCTACAGCATCAATAGTTTTAGGTGAGGCTAAAGCCACACATCCAGACTCAAATGCCATCATCAGTGAATAGGCATCACCCAAGGAGCAGATATAGTAAGACGCGATAAATTTCGCTAATTTCATCTGTTTAGAGGAATAAATACATTTACTCACTTCTAAAATCTCATTTGTATCAAAGTTAGGTTTATCACATGAAGAGAGTAAAACAGCATCTTTCACTCTTTTGTTAAACTCTACGGTTACTTTTGTACCTATGTTTATAGTTTGAGATGAGTGGTAAGTAAACTCACCAAGAGGTGAGCCAATTATTGAGAGGGTGTAATAAGTAATTATTTATTTTCCTAACTTAAATTAGTTGATTAAATTAGCACAGTAAATCTTTGCTTGAGTATCTGTTCCTGAAACACAAGTAAAAATACCATCACTTCTCGTATATGTAAATTCTACAGCTGTATCAGCAACTTGATAATCATAAGTGGTAGTATTTTCATCATCTTCTCCACCTGTATTTGTCCAGTGACCAGCAGTTGCACTATCTTTAATACCGTATGTTAAAACACCACCAAAAAGTGCATTGTGATCTAACTCACCATCATCAGTACCGACTTTAATAAACTTACTATCCCCAGTGATAAGCCGACTTTGGCGTTCTGTCATGATGCCCGAACGAATAGAAGAGACATCTGCACGACCTTTACTTATCTGAGCATCTGTTCTTGTTGCTGCAAACTTCGGAATGGCAATAGCCGATAAGATACCTATAACTACTATGGCAAATACTAACTCTATCATTGTAAATGCTTGTTTTGATGTTTTCATATTTTTTCCTTCTTTAAATAGATTATATTGCAAAATTTGTTAATTTAATACAAATTTAGTACTGAACATTTGTGCCTCTTAGTTTCATAGGATATTTTCCTGCATCTACTGCAGACTGTAGGGCTAGACATTTTTTATCTCCACCTGCATCACCTAAGGATATAGTTAGATTATCATCTGAAGTACCTGTGAGTATCTCTAATGTTAAACAGTCAGAAACTCCACCCATTTTTATAACAGCCTTTTTGTCACTTAGATTTGCATCTCCCGAACTCTCCAAGTTAGCCATAGCATTGGACATGATTTTCAAATCATCCTCTGTTTTTGCATTTGCCATAGCGTACGAGGCAATTTCTGAAGCTCCAGTCATAATATTTTGGGCTGTTTTTGAAATTACCGCATCATTTCTTGTTGCAGCAAGTTTTGGAATAGCGACAGCAGCCAAAATACCTAAAATAACTATAACGAAGATTAACTCTATCATAGTGAACGCATTTCTACTGTTTTTCATAATTATCCTTATAAAATATTTAAGTTATTTATATAGTATCATAGCTAATATTATATAAAGTTTAAAAGAAGAAAGATTGATTTTGAATTGCTGAAGAGATGATATAAAGGTTTGTGTTTGTTACACCTCGGGAGAAGTGTAACGAGTGAAATGTACTAAATAAAATTAGTACTGAACGTTAGAACCACCAAAGTTATAAGTTTTCTGTAAATCTTTAGTTGCTTTTCCAACAGCAGTACAAACTGTACCATCATCATTTTTTGATACTGTGATATTACCATCTGAAGCATTGTTAAATTTAATAGTTAGACAACTCTTATTGTTATCATCACCTAATACAATTGTTTGGTTATCATCTATTGAACTATTTGATGTTTTCAAATTAATATTTGTAATATCATCAGAATTTTTGCCTTTAAATGTACCTTGAGCAGTATAAAATGTACCTAGTTCACTAACTAATGTAGCAGCTTCTGTTGAAACCTTAGCAACTTGTGCATCTGTACGAGTAGCCGCAAGCTTTGGAATAGCCACTGCAGCTAAAATACCTAAAATAACGATAACGAAGATCAATTCGATCATTGTAAAACCAGCTCTTTTCATAAGAACTCCTTTTGTAAATAAAAAATTTGGATTACACTTGTAACCTTGAAAGGTATTATGAGCTTTATCTCTTTAAAGTTTGCTTAAAATGACTTTGTTTTACCATATTTTAGCGAAATCAAAACTCATTGCATCATTACACTCTTTTATATCAAAAGGAACTTTTTCATCACTTGCATCACACACTTTGATGTATCTACCATCTTTTAGCTCATAGACTTTGGCTATCTCTTCTTCAGGGTCTACTATGATGTAGTAAGCTACACCCTCTCTCTCATAGAGATTGAACTTTAAGCCCTTATCTTTTTTAGCTGTACTTTTTGAGAGGATTTCAAAGATGATTTTTGGAGCTTTTGTTATGTATGCTTCGTTTTGTGGTTCGTGGCAGATAACAGAGTTATCAGGCTGGACAACTGTATCTTCTGAGATTTTCCAATCAATAGGCATAAGAACTTGACATTTATCGCAATTTATAAATAGATTTTGTAATTCCCAACTTATTTTACTGCTAATATTTTGGTGTTTTATCATTGGAGCTGGACTCATACAGTAAGCCTGACCATATATCAACTCCCACTCATTTCCTTCCCAGTTTTTATAATCATCATATGTATAGTATGGTAAATCTTCTAACTTTAAAGCACCCATCTTATACTCCTTGAAATTGTTTTTATGTATTATAGCATAATGACATACTCTATTTTTGGAATAAAAAATGCTTATTAACTTTTATATTATAAAAAGGAAAGGTTATGAGTATTCAGATTTCACGAACAACTGTACTTTTAGAGGATGCTTTAAACTATCGTTCCATGCGTCAAGATATGATAGCATCTAACATCGCAAATGTTGATACTCCTAACTATAAACCTCGTGATATAAGCTTCGAGCAGACACTTGTAGCAAAAAAAGACAATCTTCTTAAGAGTGATAAAAATCAGCTTCAAATGGCAGTTACAAATAGCTCTCATATGAAGCCAAAGAGTGAAGCAAGCTCTTATACACCTACTCTTTTTTACAGAGATGGGCACATGGCTCGTAACGATGGTAACAGTGTTGATATAGATGTAGAGACTACGGAGATGAGTAAAAACTCTATCATGTACAATGCTCTCATCGGTGCTATGAAAAAAGATGGTGCTATTTTTAGAAGTGTTATTGATGCTTCACAAAAACTAAATTAAGTTAGCGAAGGATAAAAGATGAGTAATTTTTTAAGTAGTTTTGATATTTCAGGGTATGGACTCTCCGCACAAAGAGTGCGTGTAAATACTATATCTAGTAACATCGCTAATGCACAAACAACTCGAACTGAAGAGGGTGGACCTTATCGCCGTAAAGAAGTTGTTTTTCGTGCCATAGATTTTAATGATCAGTTTAACAATGCACTTGAAGGTATGACAAATAGTGCTTCTTATGAAGACCCACTGGATGAGGGTGATTTTGGAAAAAAAGTAAATCCTGCTATAATGAGTGTAATAGTTGATAAAATATCAAGAGACGATTCTAAACCAAAGATGAAGTATGAGCCAAATCATCCCGATGCAGATGCAAAAGGCTATGTTGCCTATCCAAATATTAATCCTGTGATAGAAATGGCCGATTTAGTAGAAGCAACACGCTCTTACCAAGCAAATGTTGCTGCATTTCAAAGTAGTAAAGATATGGCAAACTCTGCTATCTCACTACTTCAATAATTTAAAAAGGGGAGTAAGAATGTTTACATTATGTAGCAATAACTCTCCTTGGGAAGAAAAGTAATTATGAATAATATAAACAATATTTCTAGTATCGGTTCAACTGCTGACCTCTTAAAAGGAAAATCAACTGTAAAACCTACCGGTGGAGTAGCCTTTGCAGAGCAACTTAAATCTGCTCTTAATGAAGTAAATGAAATTCAAGAAGATAAAGAAGTAGCTGTAGCAGATCTCGCAACAGGACAGGTCAAAGACCTCCATCAAGCAGCTATTGCCATCGATAAAGCAGAACTCAACATGAAGCTTATGCTTGAGATAAGGAACAAAGCATTAAATGCCTACAAAGAGTTAGGTAGAACACAGCTCTAGTCTTCAATGGTAAACCGTAACAATACTAAAAAAATCTTTTTTCTTTATCTCCTAATTATTTTAGGCTTTGTTATCTTTTTAGGTGCAATGCTTGTAAATGTTGTAAAACCACGGCATCTTCCCTCTCTCTATGCAAAAGAGAGTTCTCGTGCCGAGCGCGGTAGTATCATAAGTGCAGATGGTTTTCATCTTGCCACAACAAAAAAACTCTACAAAGCTGTTGTCAATACTCGCTACATAGATCCTGATAAAAGGAAACTCTTTATAAAGCTCTTTAGTATCTACTCAGGTATGAAGCCCAAAGCAATAAAAAAACGATTAGCTCGACATAAAGGTGTGGTAGTACTGAGCTATAATGTGCCTGAGATTCAAGCACACTATCTCAAAGAACTCGCAAGAGAGCTTCGTAGGTTTAAAGTCTTTTTAGAACTTAAAAGTCCAATAACAGGCTTGCGTTCTGTACATGGTTTGAGTATTATAGAGAGTGGTGAGAGTCGTGAGTATCCTTATGGGAATCTTCTCACACCTATCATAGGCTACCCTCATAAGGTTGAAGATA
>JALUKS010000202.1 GCA_027056465.1 Sulfurimonas sp. | reverse complement strand
AATATTAGCATAATTCTCTCTATTTTCTTCTCTGGTTCCATGTTGTATGTGGTAACCTATACTTTCGTTCATTATACTAAAAAAATGTTAGAGCTATAGCAAAGCTCTTATATACAAACAATGAAGAGACCACAGCACAACAAAACCCCCTCCATTTCCCAAATTAATTCCTAATTTTTAAAATATTTTTTATAAATTTCCATTTCAAACTGCTTTTTAATGTCAAATATCATCAGAATTACTTAATTTTTCTCTATCTTACTCATCTATTACTCACTTTTTGTAACTTTATTTGCTTATGGGCAAAGAGCTTTAAGTTAGCAGCGATACACGTTATAGTGAAATTTAAATTATTCCTAAGTAATCCAATAAACCTTGTGTTGGATTGTTTCATTTGGGTTTTTATTCGTGCAAAGGTATGTTCTACTTTTGCTCTTATTTGGTGTTTGGGTTTTTCATCTTCTCTTTGTGCTTTTCTTGACTCATCACTCATTTTCTTTGTCTCTTTTAGACAAACATCGTTTCGGATATTTTTCTTTTCAAGTAGTGTATCTATCTCTTTGGATTTATAGGCTTTATCTGCACCTAGTGATTTTATATTGGAGCCTAACTTTGCTACAAAGGTTTCAACTGTAGCTATATCGGAGGTATTTGCAAAGGTTGTGAGTTGTTCTAGTATTGCTCCTGATTTAGCATCTGTGGCTATATGGTTTTTATACCCTGTTGCATATTGCTTTTTACCTGCTTGGTATCCTGTTCTTATATCTTTGTCTACTTTGTTCTTGTGGTCATAGCTATCTTCTTCTTTTTGGAGTATCTCTTGTGAAGTCTTTATATCCTTTGTATCTCTATCTTGTAGCTCATCTAATTCTTCATTTTTTAAGGTTTTAGAGTTATATGCTTTTTTTCTAAGCAGTCTGTCTACTGTTTTTCTTGAAGGCTTTTCTTTACTGAGTTCTTCATCTAACAATACATCTATCGCTTTATTATCGGCTTCAACTTTTTGTCTGCTTTTACTCTTTTGTTCTTTGTTCTTATTTTTGAGTGTATTGTTATCAGACTTGGTAAGTGTGGCATCTATAAGTATATCTTTACCTCCATTGGCTATAAAACCATTGGTTTCAAGTTGTTTATTGATGATATTAAATAGTTCATCATAGATTTTATGTTTTATTAGGGAGTTTCTAAATCTACCTATCGTGGTTGAATCAGGTACTGTGTCTTCTAAACTTAATCCTACGAATCTAAGGTAGAGTAAATTAACATTCAATCCTTCTTCTACTTTCTCATCACTTAAGTCATAAAACTTTTGTACAAGAAGTATTTTAAACATTAGAACAGAATCATATGCTTTCACTCCACATACATTTTTGGTACCAATACCATTCTTTTTAAGTATGGGTCTTAGTGTATCAAAGTCTATGAGTGAATCTATCTCTTTTAGGAAAGAGTTCACATTCTCTAGTCTTGAAGTCACTGCTATATCAGTAAAAGTATTGTTCTGTGTTTTAAACGCCATTTTTAAACCTATTTGATGAAAATATCTCTCTTTATGTATATTATATTTTACCTAAAAATGGATATAAAGACGCTATAGACGTGCTTTGTGGAAGATTTATTGGTTGGTTACTGTGCAGTGGTCTCATCATCTTTCCTCACTCATTACACCTTTACGTGCATACCAAAGTATTGAACTTTTTGCAGGAGCTGGTGGTATGGCTCTAGGCATGGAAAAAGCAGGTTTACATCATCTTCTACTCAATGACTTTGACCGTTATGCTACACAAACACTCAAAAAAAATAGACCCTACTGGGATGTGATACATGGGGATGTAGGGCAAATTGATTTTAAACCTTACAAAGGAAAGGTAGATGTACTTACTGGTGGTTTTCCTTGTCAGAGTTTCTCTTATGCAGGTAAAAAGATGGGGATGGAAGATACCCGTGGAACACTTTTTTATGAGTTCGCACGTGCCCTTAAAGAGAGTGAACCCAAACTCTTTTTAGCAGAAAATGTAAAAGGTCTTTTT
>JALUKS010000201.1 GCA_027056465.1 Sulfurimonas sp. | reverse complement strand
GCAGTGCTTACTGACAATGAAGAGTATGCCAAAAAACTACGACTCTTTCGCTCTCATGGAGTAGTAAAAAAAGAGTTATGGAACTCCGATATGGTAAGTATGGGGTACAATCTTCGCATGACTGAAGTAGCTGGGGCTTTAGGAAGTTCACAACTTAAAAAACTTGACAAGTTTATAGCCACTAGAAATAAAATAGCAGCATATTTTGATGAGAGATTTCAAAATGAAAAGCTCTTTTTAACACAAAAGTTAGAAAAGAACACTATTAGTTCAAGACATCTCTATCCTATCATACTAAACCCTAAACTCTACTCTCTAAAAGAAGATATATTTAAAGAACTACAAGAGAGAGGCTTGGGTGTGCAAGTACACTATAAACCTATCTATAAAAATAGTTTTTATCAAGAGAAGTTTGGTAAGGTCTCTCTGCCAGTTGCAAACGACTTCTATAACTCAGAAATCTCTATACCTTGTAATCAAACAATGAGTATGAAAGATGCAAAGTATGTAGCAGATACAGTTTTGGATGTAATTTCTAAGAGAACTTAAGTAAACTAAAATTATTTTTTAAGTATTATGTAAAAAACATAAAGGTGTGAAATGATAACAAATCCATTTTATTACGCTGGAGCCATTACTAATGAACATTTCTGTAATAGAGTTGGGGAACTCAAAGAGCTAAAGCAGGATATAGATGCTGGATTGAACTTACTCATATATGCTCCTAGAAGATTTCGAAAAACATCATTTGTGTTAAAAACTTTAGAGGAACTCAAAACTACAGATACAAAATATATTTTTCTCGATCTTATGTATATCTCCACACAAGAGGAGTTTATAAATAGATACTTCAATGCAATAGCACAAAGTTTGGAGCAATCTTCAGAAAAAATAGTAAATTTTTTTAAATCTGTTGTAAAATTAAGACCAAATATTAATGTAAATTTTGACTACAGTGGTACTCCAAGCTTTTCGCTTGCTTTAAATGGTGAAGATAAAGAGAAAACTTTAGAAGATGTGATGAATGCTGTTTTGGATTTTGCTAAAAAGAGTAAAATTGTAGTAGTTTTCGATGAGTTCCAAGAGATAGCCAATTTGAAACTAGAGGCTAAACTAAGAAGCATTATCCAGCTTCATAGTAATAAAATCTCTTATATCTTTATGGGAAGTAAAAAAAGTCTGCTTCATCAAATGTTCATGGATAAGAGTAGACCTTTTTATAAATCTGTCAAACATTTTCAAATCAAAGAAATAGCTAAAGAATCATGGCTGACTTTTATAGTGGATAAATTCAGACAAAGTAGTAAAATAATTGACGAAAAATATATAGATGACATCATCTCTATAACAAAAGGCTTTCCTTATTACACACAACAATTTGCATATGAGATTTGGAATCTAACACAAAAGAGTGTGAATGATGCAATCTTTCAGCATGCTCTCAAAACAATTATAAGCAGAGAAGAAGACCTATTTACTCTTGAGTGGGACAACACAACAGCAAATCAAAAAAAAGCAATTAAAATCATCATCGATAAGCATGGTAAAAACTTATATGATGAGCAATATTTGGCAAAATATCATATTAAAACAGGCTCTATACAAACTGCTTTAAAAGCTTTGATTCAAAAAGATATAGTTGATAAAAGTAAAGATAAGTATTATTTTCAAGACCCACTGTTTGAGTACTTTATAAGGAAAAATTTCTAATGCTAAACGCAATAGCCATAATCCCTGCACGTGGAGGGAGTAAACGCATACCACGAAAAAATATTAAGCTATTTCACGGGAAGCCTCTTATTGCTTATAGTATTGAGGTGGCGTTACAGTCGCAACTCTTTAAGCGAGTGATAGTCTCTACCGATGATGAGGAGATAGCGAGTATCGCACGAGAGTATGGAGCAGAGACTCCCTTTGTAAGACCCAAAGAGCTGAGTGATGATATGAGTTCAAGTGGGGATGCTGTTACACATGCTGTTGAGTATCTTCAAAAAGAGGGTGAAGAGTTCGCATTTGTCTGTACACTCTATCCTAC
>JALUKS010000200.1 GCA_027056465.1 Sulfurimonas sp. | reverse complement strand
GCAGCTATGCTTTATGAGGCAATAGGTGATCAACTCATTCCTGTTTTTGTGGATAATGGACTCTTGAGAAAAGGTGAGCGCGAACAAGTAGAAGAGGTTTTCAAGATAAATCTTAAAACGCCACTTATCACAGTGGATGCAGTAGATAACTTCTTAGGTAAATTAGAAGGTATCTCTGACCCTGAACAAAAACGCAAGATTATCGGACACACTTTTATAGAAGAGTTTGAAAAAGAAGCAAAAAAACATGATGGTATTAAGTTCCTCGCTCAAGGTACACTCTACCCTGATGTTATCGAGTCTATCTCTGTAAATGGTCCATCTGAAGTTATCAAGTCTCATCATAATGTTGGTGGTCTTCCTGACTGGATGGATTTTGAGCTTATCGAGCCACTTCGTGAACTCTTCAAAGATGAAGTTCGTAAGATTGGTTTAGAGCTTGGACTTCCAGCTGATATGATTAACCGTCATCCATTCCCTGGTCCTGGACTTGCTATTCGCATCATGGGAGATGTCAATGTACCTGACTTAACACTTCTTCGTGAAGCAGATGTTATTTTACTTGATGAGCTTAAAGCGAGTGGTTACTATGCGAAAACGTGGCAAGCATTTACTGTACTTTTAAATGTAAAATCAGTTGGTGTTATGGGTGATAACCGTACGTATGACAACACTGTCTGTGTTCGTGTTGTAGAAGCTGTAGATGGTATGACTGCTACATTTGCACATCTTCCACATGACCTATTAGAGAGAATTTCAAGAAGAATTATCAATGAAGTTGATGGTATTAACCGTGTTGTTTATGACATAAGTTCTAAGCCACCAGCAACTATTGAGTGGGAATAAGCGAAAGCTTTTCTCATGAAAAAACCAATCTATCTTTTTTCAATCTCTTCACATCCTGATGCGATAAGTGTAAACCCTCTCAATATCGAGTTTTTTCCTCCAGATATAGATTTTTCACAATATGACTATTTTATTATTACCTCCAAACAGATAGCAAAAATACTCAGTTTTTATGAGGTAGAAAAAGAGTCTTTGAAACCTGCTCTTTGTATCTCAAAGCAGAGTGCAAAAAGTTATAAGGCTATTGGTGCAGAGCTGCTTGATGTAGCTAAAGGGTATGGCGATACACTTGTGGAGTATATTCAAAACTATCCAAAAGAGACAAAATGGCTCTACTTACGAGCAGAGGTAGTCGCTTCAGATTTTGCACAACTCTGTAGAGAGGAGGGGTATAAGATAGAGGAGAAGATACTCTATCGCTCTAGCTGTTCTCAAAGAGTTGGCGAAGTTGAAATCGCAAAAGATGCCATTTTACTCTTTACCTCTCCCTCAAGTGTAGAGTGTTTTTTGAACTATCATACTTTTAGAGCAGAGCATCAGATTGTCGTGATTGGTAAGACAACATTAAAAAAAATACCAAAAGGCTTCTCTGTTTCTCTTGCAAAAGAGCAAACAATAGAAAGTTGTATGCAAATTGCAACTACTTTATAAAAAAATCAAGTTAAATTTTTGTATCATTACAGTTAGATAGTCTGAGTAGTTCGAGTATTCGTACCCATTGAGGGTTCTACATATTCAATTAGAGGACATGTAGAGCTTTTGAGTGCAGTGGTATCGTTTGAGGTAAGTTCACTCTGCCGAGATATTGTCGCCATAGAAAGCTCTCTCTTCTCCCAAATTCGGCTTTTAGAACCGAACCAATTACGAGACGGCTATTTGGGCTATCTACTATTTTAAAAAAAACTACCCAATACTAACCTCACTATTTTCCAATGGCTGAGGCAATGGTTTTGAGAAATAATAGCCTTGGGCATACTCTACACCTAGCTCTTGTAAAAGGAGTGCTACCTCTTTTGTCTCAACAAATTCAGCAACATTCTCCATATTCATTCCTGATGTGAAATTATGAATAGTTTTTAGGATATGTAGTTTTCTTGAATCTGATGTAATCTCTTTTGTGATAGAAGCATCTATCTTTAATATATCAACATCCAAGTCTGATAGATAGGCAAAGTTTGAGTATCCTGTTC
>JALUKS010000199.1:12070-48344 GCA_027056465.1 Sulfurimonas sp. | reverse complement strand
ATTATTTCTTGTTTATGTGCATTTGTATCAATAAAATGACCATTAATTATCTCAGAAAAGAGTTTGAAATCATTCTGCTGAAGAGTAGATTTGTATATAGTATCTATACTTCTCATGTAATAATCATTCTTTTTAGAAAGCTTACGTAGTGTTGTGAGATAACTCATTTTTTTTGTTGGATTATTTTCTACTTGATAACCTATTGCCTTGGCATTCACTACATCTAACAGATACTTATTTATATCATCATCATAGAGTTTATATGCTGAAAGTTCTTTAAGTCTTTTTATTTTACTCACATTATTATATATTGTATCCCCAAGTACTGCATATGGCTTTGGATTTGCTGCATTGAGTAAAGTTATCAAGATTGATATTATAAATATTTTATTCATTATTGACCTAATTATTTTTTATTATTATAGCAATATTTAAGAGGTTTTAAGAAGAAATTACTCCCAAAGGGAGTAAGAAGTTGGGATTTTTTAGTGAATTACTAAAACTACCCGTTGCGTTTTTTCTGAATCTCTTCAGATACTGCTTTAGGAACTTCAGCATAGTGATCAAATTCCATAGAGTAAGTTGCACGTCCTTGAGTAGCTGAACGAAGATCAGTTGAGTAACCGAACATTTCAGATAATGGAACAAATGCATCAACGATTTTACTACCAGCACGATCGCCCATAGCATTAACTTGACCACGACGACGGTTAAGGTCACCGATAACATCACCCATATTCTCTTCTGGAGTTTCAACTTCAACTTTCATCATTGGCTCTAAGATTGCTGGTTTAGCAATACGACAAGCAGCTTTGAATCCCATTGATGCAGCAAGTTTAAACGCCATTTCATTTGAATCGACATCATGGTAAGAACCATCATAAAGAGTTACATCGATATCTTCCATTGGGTATCCAGCAAGAACACCTGTTTGCATAGCTTCTTCACAACCTTTCTTAACAGCTGGAATAAATTCTTTAGGAACAGCTCCACCTTTAATAGCATTTGTAAATACATAACCTGTATCTTTTTCACCTGGCTTAACTGTAAGGTAAACATGACCAAACTGACCACGACCACCTGATTGTTTCGCATACTTGTACTCTTGTTGTACTTCATCTTTGATAGACTCACGGTAAGAAACCTGTGGTGCACCAACTTCAGCTTCAACAGAGAACTCACGTTTCATACGGTCAACAAGGATTTCAAGGTGTAACTCACCCATACCAGCGATAATAGTTTGACCAGTCTCTTCATCAGTATTTACACGGAAAGATGGATCTTCAGCAGCAAGTTTGCTTAAGGCAATACCCATTTTTTCTTGGTCAGCTTTAGTTTTTGGCTCAACAGCAACAGAGATAACTGGTTCTGGGAAATCCATTCTTTCAAGAACAACTTTCTCTTCACCTGTACATAAAGTATCACCAGTAGTTGTAGCTTTAAGACCAACAACTGCACCGATTTCACCTGCATAAATAGTTTTCACTTCTTCACGTTTGATAGCATGCATCTTCACGATACGACCAATTCTCTCTTTCTTATCTTTAGTAGAGTTATGAACAAAAGAACCTGAGTCTAATGAACCACGGTAAACACGGATAAAAGTAAGAACACCAACAAATGGGTCAGTCATGATTTTAAATGCAAGTGCAGCAAAATCACCATCATCAGTTGATGGAACAGCTACTTCAACTTCTTCATCATCCATAAGTGTACCCATGATTGCTTCTGATTCAATAGGAGATGGAAGGTAAGCAACAACAGCATCAAGTAGAGTCTGAACACCTTTGTTTTTAAATGCAGTACCTGGAGTCATTGGAACAACAGCCATACCAAGAGTTGCAGCTTTAATAGCAGCTACTACTTCTTCTTCAGGAATCTCTTCACCATCTAAGAATTTCTCAGCAAAGTCATCATTACCTTCAACTTCAGCTAAAGTCTCAAGCATTTTCTCTTTGTACTCTTCAGCTATCTCTTGAAGATCAGCACGGATATCTTGCACATGGTAGTTAGAACCCATTTCAGCATCAGCATCCCAAACGATCTCTTTCATAGTAACTAAATCAACAACACCTTCAAACTCAGCTTCTGCACCGATAGGAAGTTGAATAGGCATTGGATTACCCTTAAGACGCTCTTTAATTTGACGCTCAACTTCGTAGAAATCTGCACCAGTTCTATCCATCTTGTTCACAAAAACAATAGAAGGAACTTTATAACGGTTACGTTGTCTCCAAACTGTTTCAGACTGAGGCTGAACACCACCAACTGCACAGAATACTGAAACGGCACCATCAAGAACACGCATAGAACGCTCAACTTCAATAGTAAAGTCAACGTGTCCCGGAGTATCTATGATATTAATCTGCTTTCCAGCCCACTCACAAGTAGTTGCAGCAGAAGTAATAGTAATACCACGCTCTTGCTCTTGTTCCATCCAGTCCATAGTAGCAGCACCATCATGAACCTCACCTATTTTGTGCTCAACACCAGTGTAGAAAAGGATTCTTTCTGTAGTTGTAGTTTTACCTGCATCAATGTGTGCAGCAATACCGATATTTCTTACGTCATTTAATTTGTGACTTCTTGCCATAGTTATGTACCTTGTTAGTTAAGTTGAGAGATAAGCTCTTTTATAAATAAAGTTTCATTTACTTACAAAAGAGCTGATGTCGCATAGGGTTGCAAAGAGACAGATGTCTCTTTACGGTTTAAAGAATTACCAGCGATAGTGAGCAAATGCTTTATTTGCTTCTGCCATTCTATATGTATCTTCTTTTTTCTTGAATGCTGAACCTTTATCAGTTGCAGCGTCCATGAACTCATTAGCTAATCTCTCAGCCATAGTTCTTTCATTTCTACTACGAGCAGCGTCGATTAACCATCTAAGTGCTAATGACTGTTGACGTACTGGGCGTACTTCTACTGGAACTTGGTAAGTAGCACCACCAACACGGCGTGATTTAACTTCAATAATTGGTTTAATGTTTTCAATAGCTTCATTAAATGTATCAATACCAGTCTTTTCACCACGTGAACTAACTATGTCTAGTGCACTGTAGATAATTTTTTCTGCTATAGATTTCTTACCATCTAACATTACTTTGTTTATAAATTTCGTCAGTACTTTGCTTCCATAAACTGGATCTGGCATAACTGGACGAACGGGAGCTTTTCTTCTTCTCATTTCGAGTATCCTTATTCTTCAATTTTTTCAAATTTACTCAAAATTAACTACTAAAAGTTAATCCTGTAGCTATTGAATCTTTTAATTAAAAAACAGTCTTAGACTATTTTTTTGGCTTTTTTGTTCCATATTTAGAACGAGCAACAGTACGGTTAGCAACACCAGCAGTATCAAGTGCACCACGAACGATATGATACTTCACACCAGGTAAATCTTTGATACGACCACCACGTACAAGTACGATAGAGTGCTCTTGAAGGTTGTGACCCTCACCACCGATATATGAGATAACCTCAAAACCAGATGTTAATCTAACTTTAGCAACTTTTCTTAAAGCCGAGTTAGGTTTTTTTGGTGTAGTTGTGTAAACACGAGTACATACACCACGACGCTGTGGACATGAAACAAGCGCAGGTGATTTTGATTTCTTAATCACACGTTTACGCTCTGAACGAATCAATTGATTGATTGTAGGCATACAATTCCTTTATATAGTTTTCCAGTAGAATTTAATACTCTAAAATTCTTAGAGTATTATAGACACAGAATAATACATAAATTGTAATTAAAGTTTGCTTTATTTTAAGTCTGAATTAATTTTTGAATAAAAAAGGGAGGTTATACGAGCGGATGCTCGTATAAAAAGAAAAAGAGAAGGTTTACTCTTCTTCTTCTGCTTCGAATTGTACTTCTTGATCTTTATAAATACCAGTTCCAACAGGAATAGTACGACCAATAATAACATTTTCTTTTAAGTTCTCTAAGTTATCCACTTTTGCTGAAACAGCAGCTTCAGTAAGAACTTTTGTTGTATCTTGGAATGATGCAGCTGAGATAATACTATCAGCAGAAACAGCAGCTCTTGTGATACCAACAAGGAATGGTTCAGCAATCGCAGGACGACCACCAAGACGAATAATCTTCTCATTCTCTGCAGCAAATTTTGCCTTAGAGATTAGATCACCTTCGATAAACTTCGTATCTCCAGATCTAACAATTTTAATCTGACGAAGCATTTGAGTAAAAATAACTTCAATATGCTTATCAGAGATGTTAACCCCTTGAGAACGATAGACTTGCTGTACTTCAGATACAAGGTAGTTATAGAGTGCCTTAACACCCATAATACGAAGTAACTCATGAGAAGATAAAATACCAGTTGTCAAACGCTCACCTGAGTGAACAAAGTCACCAGCATTTACCATTGGCTCATGAGATTTATCTACAAAATACTCTTTTACAAGACCATTTTCAGAGTTTGAAATAACTATACGAACCTTACCACGAAGCATTTTACCAAAACTTACTGTACCATCTATCTCAGAGATAAGTGCAGTAGCTTTAGGTCGACGTCCCTCAAAAAGTTCAGATACACGTGGAAGACCCCCTGTAATATCTGATGACTTTTGAAGTGCTTTTGGTGTTTTAGCGATGATATCCGCAACTTTCACAGTTGCTCCATCTGCTATAAATACTGAAGACTTAGGCTCAATCGCATAACGAAGAAGCTCACCATCATCAGTAGCTAGAACGATAGCTGGCTTATATTCTGAAGGAATATAATCATTAATCATAAGACGACTCTTACCAGTAAGTTCGTCTAGCTGCTCACTAGCAGTAGTTCCAACTATAATATCTTCATATTTCACAACACCGTTTGATTCTGAAATAATAGGATTAGAGTATGGATCCCATTCAGCAATTACAACAGACTCATCTGATGATGGCTTCGCAATAAGAGTAGTAGCATCTACAACTTCATTATCCTCAGCAACAATTACAGATCCACGAGCGATATATAGACGAATTGCCTCACGATTATTAGCATCAATTACTGCTGCAAAAAGACCTTTTTCTTCTACTTCATATCCAGCTTTAACACCTTCAAATCTTTCTAGGTAGTCACCTTTAAGTAAGAAGTACTTCACAGTACCCTCTTCTTTAGCAAGAAGTTTTTGTGTAACAGGTGCACCATTCTCAACTAAAAGCTCAGATGCATAAGGAATACGAGAAGGAACATTCCAAGCATCTTTAATAGTCTCAACAATTGATTCATCTTCTGCTACATCAGTTCCATTTGTATATGGGAAGTAGTATTTACCCTCTATCTGTCCGCTTACACCAGCAAGCTCATTAGGCTTAGCAATTTCATTTTTACGAAGTGAATAACGTACAGTCTCTTTCTTACCAACAAGACTCACAAGAACTTCATCGTGAATAGTTTGAATCTCAATTTTTCCAGCGAATGGTGCTTTAATCTTAGGTTCAACTAATAAAACCGCAGCATTACGACGGTTAGCTACGATGTTTTTACCATCTTTAGACTCATAAGTTTTTAAGTTGTAGTAACGAATGAAACCTTCACGGCTTGCTATAACTTGACGCTCTTGAGCAGTTGAACTTGCCGTACCACCAACGTGGAATGTACGAAGTGTAAGTTGTGTTCCTGGCTCACCAATTGACTGTGCTGCTACGATACCGATGGCTTCACCAGTACGAACAATGTGACCAGTAGCAAGATTGACACCATAACATAAAGCACATACACCATCTGTACTTTTACAAGTAGTCGGTGTTCTAATATGTGCAGTTTTAATTCCAGCTTCTGCAATAACTTTTGCAGAGATTTCATCAAGAAGAGTTCCCTCTGAAAACAAAATCTCGTTTGAAATTGGATCAATAACATCATCAGCTAAAACACGACCATTTAGTCTATCTTCTAAAGACTCGATAAGAGTATTTTGATCTTGAATATCGCTGATCTCAATACCTTCGTGAGTATGACAATCATGCTCAACAATCTTCACATTTTGTGCAACGTCAACAAGTTTACGAGTAAGGTAACCCGCATTCGCTGTTTTAAGTGCTGTATCGGCAAGACCTTTTCTAGCACCGTGAGTTGAAATGAAGTACTCAATTACATTAAGTCCCTCTTTAAAGTTAGAGATAATTGGCGTTTCAATAATATCACCACTTGGCTTCGCCATAAGACCACGCATACCTGCAAGTTGACGGATTTGGGCAGCAGAACCACGAGCACCAGAATCAGCCATCATGTGAATAGAGTTAAAACCATCTTTATCAGTCTCAACAAGCTCCATCATCTCAGCTGCTAGTGTGTTGTTTGTATCTGTCCAAACATCAATAATCTTGTTGTAACGCTCTTGTTCAGTTAAAAGACCAGCATCAAACTGTTTTTGAATCTCAATAACACGAGCTTTAGAATCAGCAATTTTAGCACTCTTCATATCAGGAACACGAATATCATCTGCTGAAATAGAGACACCAGCCTCAGTCGCTTGCTTGAATCCAAGATTTTTAAGACGGTCTAAGAAACCAGCAGTTACACCGATACCACCATGCTTTTGAACATAATCAACAATCTCATTAATAGCTTTTTTCTTCATAACCTTATTCCATAATTCAGCAGGAACAAAATCAGGAAGAATAGCTTTAATAAGAAGACGTCCAGCAGTAGTATGAATAATACGACCATCTACACGTGTTCTTACCTTAGCATGAATATCAAGAGCACCATGTTCTAATGCAATGTTAATTTCATCAACATTAGAGATAAGTTTATTTGAACCTTTTACACCATTTTTCTCTAAAGAGATATAGTAGATACCAAGGACCATATCCTGTGAAGGTGTAGCGATTGCTTTACCTGATGCAGGAAGTAGGATATTCATAGATGCAAGCATAAGTACCTTACACTCAGCAATAGCTGCTGAAGATAAAGGTACGTGAACTGCCATCTGGTCACCATCAAAGTCGGCATTAAATGCAGCACATACTAATGGGTGAAGCTGAATCGCTTTTCCATCAATAAGTATCGGGTGAAATGCTTGAATAGAGAGCTTGTGAAGTGTCGGTGCACGGTTAAGCATAATCGGATAACCATCAACAATCTCAGCAAGACACTCCCAAACTTCGTTTGTTTTGTCCTCTATCATCTTCTTTGCAGCTTTGACAGTTGTAGCATACCCTTTGTCTTCAAGTTTTGCAATCAAATGCGGCTTGAAAAGTTCAAGAGCCATTTTTTTAGGTAATCCACACTGATCCATAGTTAAAGATGGTCCAACAACAATTACAGAACGTCCAGAGAAATCAACACGTTTACCGAGAAGATTCTGACGGAAACGTCCTTGCTTTCCTTTAATAACTTCACTAAGTGATTTTAGAGGACGCTTGTTCGCACCTTTTACTGCATTTGCACGACGACCATTGTCAAAGAGTGCATCTACTGATTCTTGTAACATACGTTTTTCATTACGTACAATAATCTCTGGAGCTTCAAGTTCCACTAAACGCTTCAAACGTTGGTTACGGTTGATAACACGGCGATATAAATCATTTACATCAGAAACAGCAAACTTACCACCATCAAGTGAAACAAGTGGGCGTAAATCTGGTGGAAGAACTGGTAAAACAGTTAGCATCATCCAAGCAGGATTATTTCCACTATTTAAGAAAGACTCAATTACCTTAAGGCGCTTGTTGATAGTTTTCTTTTTAGCTTCAGATTTTGTCTGTGTTAATGCTTCTTTTAAGTTAGTGAAAAGATCCACTAAATCAATAGAATCAAGTAAATCACGAATAACTTCACCACCCATACGAGCTTTAAAGCCAAGTGCATCAAATCTTTGCACTAAAGTTCTATACTGCTCTTCATTTAAAACATCGTACTGAAGAACTGGAGTTTTTGCTTCAGCATCATAGTATGCCTCACCACCAGACTCAACGATATAAGCTTCATAGTAAAGCACACGTTCAAGGTCTTTCATCTTGATACCTAAAAGAGTACCAATACGAGATGGGAGAGAACCAACATACCAAATATGTGCAACAGGTGTTACAAGTTCGATATGCCCCATGCGAGTACGGCGAACCTTAGTCGATGTTACTTCAACACCACACTTCTCACATACTACACCCTTGTAACGCATCTTTTTGTACTTACCACAAAGACACTCGTAATCTCTTACCGGTCCAAAAATCTTCGCACAAAAAAGTCCATCACGCTCAGGTTTGAGTGTACGGTAGTTAATAGTTTCTGGTTTTTTCACTTCACCATTTGACCATGACATAACCTTTTCAGGTGATGCCAAACGGAACTGGAGCTGTTTTATATCTGTCGGTCTGCTATTTTCAGTTACTTCTACTGGTACTAATTTACTCATCGTCTTCTACCTCGTCCATAATCTCTACATCAAGTGCAAGTGCTTGAAGTTCTTTTGTTAAAACAAATAGTGTTTCAGGAATACCAGAAGCTGGTACAAGCTCACCCTTAGTAAGTGCTTTATAAGCACGTACACGACCATCAACATCATCAGACTTGATAGTAAGCATCTCTTTAAGAACTGCTGATGCACCATAAGCCTCTAAAGCCCATACTTCCATCTCTCCAAATCTCTGTCCACCAAAGAGTGCTTTTCCACCAACTGGTTGTTGCGTAACTAGAGAGTATGGTCCAGTTGAACGTGCATGAATCTTTTCATCAACAAGGTGATGTAGTTTCAAGACATACATAAAACCAACATTTACACGCTCTTTAATCTGTGCTCCTGTTTTACCATCATAAAGTACGACCTTACCATCTTCATCCATATTTGCTAACTTGTAAAGTTTTTCAAACTCGCCTGCATTCACACCTTCAAAGATTGGAGTAGCAAAACGCACTCCACCTTTTGCCCAGTCTCGTGCATATTTTAAGAACTCTTCATCACTCATTTTACCTATAACTTCACCAGCATTCATAAGACCAGCTACATCAGATATAGCTATCATTTTTGCACGTAAATTATCTATGAAGTCTTTTTGCTTATTGTCAAACTCTTCTTGAATTTGATTTCCAAGCTCACGACCAGCCATACCAAGGTGCATCTCTAAAACCTGACCAATATTCATACGAGAAGGTACACCTAGTGGGTTTAGACATACATCAACTGAACGTCCATCCTCCATATAAGGCATATCAACTTCTGGAACGATGATAGAAACGATACCTTTATTTCCGTGACGACCTGCCATTTTATCACCAACTTTCAGTTGGCGTTTTGTAGCTATATAAATCTTCACATATTTGACAACACCATTTGGAAGTATGTCATCTTTTTCTAGGATTGTAAGCTTCTCCTCATGCTCATCTCTAAAGAGACGTTTTTGCTTTTGGAAGTGGTTTTTAGTCTTAGTGTACTCATTTTGAATCTCTTCACTAAATGATTTAACGATGGCATTCATAGCAAAACGGTTTATCTCTTTAAGATCATCACCATTAATAATATCACCCTCTTTATAATCCATATCAGCAATAGCAATAGCAGCACGAAGTGGCTCACGAGTAAGAAGTTTTGTTACACGCAACATCTCCTCTTTATCAATCATAAGAAGACGGTCATAGTGCTCACGCTCTAAATAATCTCTCTCTTCTTTTTCAAGTTGTAAGGCACAAGGATCTTTATCGTATCCTTTTTTCGTGAAAACTTTGATGTCCACAACGATACCTTCCATAGATGGCGCACAGTAGAGTGATTTATTTACTACATGTCCAGCTTTTTCACCAAAGATAGCACGTAGAAGACGCTCTTCAGGAGTTGGTTTAACTTCACCTTTTGGAGAAACTTTACCAACAAGAATCATACCACCACTTACTTTTGTTCCAATTTTAACGATACCTGACTCATCTAAGTGTGCTAGCTCATCATCACGAACATTAGGAATATCACGAGTAATCTCTTCAACACCATGCTTAAGCTCACGAGCTTCAACTTCTTTCTCATAAATATGTACAGAAGTAAACTGATCTTTACGAATCATACGCTCAGAGATAACAATAGCATCCTCAAAGTTATAACCATTCCATGGCATAAACGCGACCATAGCATTCACACCAAGTGCTAGCTCACCTTGATCCATATTTGGACCATCAGCAATTATTTGACCCTTAGTTACAATCTCACCAACTTGAACAATTGGTTTTTGAGTAAATGAAGTATTTTGATTTGTTCTAAGGTTTTTTGTTAATGGATAGTAATCTATATAAATCTCACCATCTTCATCACCCATTACATAAATATGTTTACCATCTACTTTTTCTATCTTACCGCCACGTTTAGCTTTAATACACTCCCATGAATCACGAGCAACAAGTTTTTCAACACCTGTTCCTACCATTGGAGCATTTACACGTAAAAGTGGTACTGCTTGGCGTTGCATGTTTGACCCCATAAGTGCACGGTTGGCATCATCATGCTCAAGGAATGGAATAAGTGAAGCTGTCACACCAACAACCATGTGTGATGAAAGGTCAGCATATTGACATTCAGTTGGACTTTGAAGTAAAATCTCACCATCTTGACGAATAGCAATAAGCTCTTCAATAAACTGATTGTTTTCATCTAGCTTATTTGAAGCAGCTGCAATTTTTACACCCTCTTCTTGAGTAGCTGTAAGATAAACAACTTCTTTAGTTATTTGACCATCTTTCATTACTTTGTATGGAGCTTCAATAAAACCATGTGCGTTTACTTTAGAGTAAGTTGCTAGAGTATTGATAAGACCGATATTTTGACCCTCTGGAGTCTCAATTGGACAGATACGACCATAGTGAGTTGGGTGTACATCCCGTACCTCAAATCCAGCTCTCTCTTTAACAAGACCACCCTCACCTAGAGCCGATAAACGACGCTTGTGAGTAACTTCTGAAAGTGGATTTGTTTGATCCATAAACTGAGAGAGTTGTCCACCTGAGAAGAACTCCATAATAGTAGAAGTAATCATCTTAGAGTTGATTAAATCGTGTGGCATAAGCTCACCCATTGGTCCACTCATAGTAGCAAGTTTATCACGGATAGCTTTTTGCATCTTCACAAGACCATTATGTAACTCATTACCTAGAAGCTCACCAATAGAACGGATACGTCTGTTACCTAAGTGATCTCTATCATCAAGGTGACCTTGACCATTTTTAACTTTAATAACATACTTTACAGATTCAATAATATCTTCATTAGTAAGTACTGTAATATACTCAGGAATATTCATATCAAGTTTATGATTCATCTTCATACGACCGACACGAGTAAGGTCGTAACGCTCTGGATCAAAAAAGAGTTGATTAACAAAAATCTTTGCAGCCTCTTTTGTTACTGGCTCACCTGGACGCATAACCTTGTAGATACGAATCGCAGAAAGTTCATTCTCATCTTCAATCTCTTCAGTCTGTTTGAGAAGTTTAAGAGAATCAGCATCAGCATTAAATGCATTGATAATAGAACTATCCACACCCTCTGCTAAATCATTGGCAATTTTGAATTCACTTACACCAATTTCGACCATTTTCTTTAACTTAGTCTCATCGATATGAGTCATAGTGTCGAAGAGAACTTCACCAGTTTCAGGGTCAATAATCGCTTCAGCTAGGTAACGCTCAAGTAAAATTTCAAGTGGATACTGAACTTCTTTAAGACCATCATCTATCAGTTTCTGAGCTTTTTTAGCTGAAAGTCTTTTTTGAGATGCAACAATAACTTTATCATCCAAATCAAGTAAATCATAAGTAATTCGTGAGGTATAATCGTTTGGATTAAAATCTAAAGAAAATTTATTGTCACTAATTTTAATTGTCTGAATTGGATAAAAAAGTTTTAAAATATCTTGTTTAGAATAACCTAAAGCACGGAACATAATAGTTACAGGAACTTTACGACGCTTATTAATTCTCATATAAAGGATATCTTTTGGATCATACTCGAAGTATAACCATGAACCACGATCTGGAATAATTTGACCAGTATAGATAAGTTTATTTCCAGCAGTAGTTGACTCTTCTTCTTTGAAGATAACACCTGGCGATCTATGAAGTTGATTTACAACAACACGCTCAACACCGTTAATGATGAAAGAAGTTCTATCTGTCATAAGTGGAATATCACGAACAAATATATTTTGCTCTTTAATATCTTTTACACCAAGTTTTTCTTTAGTATTTTCATCTCTGTCCCAAAGAACAAGACGAGTTTTCATTCTAAGACTTACTGCATAAGTAAGACCACGTTCCATACATTCACGAACTGTATATTTAGGGTTTGTAACTTCACTACCAACATACTCAACAGTCAATCTGTTTTGAGTATCATGAATAGGGAAAGCTGATGTGAAAACTTTTTCGATACCACTAGCAGATCTATCTTTTGCGTCTAACATTAAAAATGTATCATAAGATGATTGTTGTAGTTGGAGTAAGTTTGGTACTTCAATTGCTTGAGGTGTTTTTGAGAAGTCTACACGTAGACGATTTCCGGAGTATAAAGTGTTTAACATAGTTACCTCGATAATAAGTTAATTAGGGGCTTAATATTGGGATTAAGCGTATCATATTTAGACGTCTCTAAATAGATTTTGAGCCATACAATTGACTCGAATTCTTACAGTGCTTATAAACGACATAAGGGCACTTTTACTAAGAGACTGAAATCTCTTCGCAAAAGCGCCCAAAGGCGAAGAGTCACAAGGACTCTTCAATAGTGCTAAGAAAAATTATTATTTAACTTCTACTACTGCACCAGCTTCTTCTAAAGCAGCTTTTGCTTCTTCAGCAGCATCTTTATCTACAGCTTCTTTGATTGTAGATGGAAGACCTTCACAAGCCTCTTTTGCTTCTTTTAGTCCAAGTCCAGTAAGGGCACGAACAGCTTTAATAACAGCAATTTTCTTAGCACCAACATCAGTAAGTACTACATCAAATTCAGTTTGTTCAGCAGCAGCTTCACCAGCAACAGCTCCACCAGCAACAGCAACAGGTTGTGCAGAAACTTGAAATTTTTCTTCAAATTCTTTAACAAGCTCTGAAAGCTCAAGAACAGAAAGTCCTGAAATAAATTCTAATACATCTTCTTTAGTTACAGCCATGGTAACTCCTTTATTTTATTATATATTTTTAAAGTGCTTTGCACTATTTAGAAGTGAAGACTAAGCTTCTTCTTCTAATTTCTTTCTAAGAGCATCGATTCCAACAGCCATATTCGTGATTGGAGCCATCCAAGTAGCAGCAAGCATACCGAGAAGTTCTTCACGACCAGGAAGTTTAGCAAATGCTTCAATTTTAGCTATATCAGCAGCTTCTTTATCTAAGTAACCAGCTTTAATAACAAATTGCTCATTATCTTTAGCGAAATCTGCAGAAATTTTTGCAGCAGAGATAACATCATCAGACCAAATAAAAATATTTGTATCTTTGATTTCAATACCACTCATACCAGCATTGTTTAATGCGATTGTAGCTAAAGTATTCTTTACAACCTGAACACTTGTGTCTTTTGCTTTAGCAGCTTTTCTTAACATTTCAAGTTTGTCAACAGTTAACCCTTTGTAGTCACATATAACTACAGCAGTTGTATTTTCAAACGCAGATGTTAATTCAGCAATAACTTCAGCTTTTTTTGACTTTAACATATAATTCTCCTTTCCAGACATAACTTCAAGAGGGGCGAGAAAGGCTCGATTAAGCTCATTACCAACACGGTAAATACCCCCAACTATCTTTAGTCCAAGTAAATTCAGATTTTCAAAATGAAAATCTTTAGTTTAAGATACTAATATCTCAAAATAAAGACTTAAACGCCAGATGGCGTTTATGCTTAAGTATTTCTACTTGATATCTGCTAGTTCTACTAAATCAAGTTTAACAGCTGGACTCATAGTTAAACTAAGAGCAGCATTCTTGATATAACGACCTTTTGCAGAAGCTGGTTTTTGCTTATTTATAGCAGCAAGGAAAGAGGTAAGATTTTCAGCTATTTGCTCTGCAGCAAAACTTGCTTTACCAATACCTGCATGGATATTACCTTTTTTGTCAACACGGAAGTTTACTTGCCCGCCTTTAACATTCTTAACAGCAGTTGCAACATCTGGAGTTACAGTTCCTGTTTTAGGGTTAGGCATAAGACCTTTTGGCCCTAGAATACGACCAATTTGTCCAACAAGACCCATACAGTCTGGTGCAGCAACAACTACATCAAAGTTAAAAATTCCAGCTTTAATGTCAGCAACTAAATCATCAGTACCAACAATGTCAGCACCAGCAGCTTTAGCTTCATCAGCTTTAACACCCTTTGCAAATACTGCAACACGAACAGTCTTACCAGTACCATGTGGAAGTACAAGTGCACCACGAACCATTTGGTCAGCATGACGAGGATCTACATTTAAGTTCATAGCAATTTCAACAGTTTCGTCAAATTTTGCACTTGTTAAATCTTTTACAGTTGCAGCAGCTTCAGTTACACTGTAAGCTTTGCTAGCATCTATCTTTTCTACTAATTGTTTATATCTTTTGCTCATTGTCAAATTCTCCATCTAAATTCTGCCACAAATATTTTAAATCACTGTGGTTGGTGATTGAATAGATAAAACCTACTCTACTATTTCGATACCCATTGAACGTGCAGTACCCGCTAGAGTATTCGCTGCCATATCTTTGTCATCTGTATTTAAGTCAGCAATTTTTGCATCAACAACTTCCATAAGTTGTGCACGAGTAATTTTTCCAACTTTATTTTTAAGTGGATTATCCGTACCTTTCTTAAGGTTGGCAGCCTTCATAAGAAGAGCAGATGCCGGTGGTTGCTTAGTGATAAAAGAGAAACTTCTATCAGTATAAACAGTAATTACAACTGGAACTTTAAAGCCCATTTTGTCTTTAGTTTTTTCATTGAATGCTTTAGTGAATTCCATGATGTTAACACCACGTTGTCCTAATGCTGGTCCAACTGGTGGAGCAGGGTTTGCTTTACCAGCGTCAATGTGTAGCTTGATATAATCCATAACTTTTTTTGCCATGATATTTCCTTTGTGTTTATTTTATTCGCTTAACTGTGTTAAGCTTAAGTCTCTTATAAAAACCTAAACTTAACACAGTCAAAGTATATTAGATGATTTTCTCTACTTGTGTGTAAGAGATATCAACAGGAGTCGCACGGCCAAATATCAAGACATTGAGCTTAAGTGTTCCATGCTCTAGGTCATATTCATCTACAGTTGCTGTAAAGTTTGCAAATGGTCCATCAATAATACGAACTGTTTCACCATTATCAAAAAATACTTTTGGTTTTGGAGCAGCACGATTGTTCACACGATCAAGAATAACATTAATATCATGTTCACTTAGTGGAGTAGGAATATTACCTTCGCCAATAAAACCAGATACCTTTGGCACTGACTGAATAAGGTGTTGAATCTCTGTATTTAATTCTAATTTTGCAAAAACATATCCAGAGTAGAGTGAACGCTCACTTATTTTTTTCTTTCCGTCTTTTACTTCGATAACATCTTCCGTAGGAACGATAACTTCTGTAATAAATTCTTGAAGACTCATCTCCTCAATCATATTAAATATTGCATCCCTTACTTGTCTATCATTACCATAAGTTTGAATTGAGTACCATTGTTGTGCCATTTTCTTTCCTATCCTACTATTGTTTTCATAATTGATGACATCAATAAATCTACTAATGCCAAAAATGCAGCAATAACACTCACTACTATAATTACAGATATATATGCTTGTTTTACTTGCCCACCTGTTGGAAAGATTACCTTATCTAGTTCGCTTTTTGCTTGTCTAATATGTTTACTTAAGTTCATAATCATTTTCCATTCTAAATTTCAATAATATCTATTATAAGTGAAACTCTAAAGTTTAACTAATAATAAATAGTGGCAGGCGTAGGGGGACTCGAACCCGCAACACCCGGATTTGGAATCCGGTGCTCTACCATTGGAGCTATACGCCTATAAAAAACCAAGAAAAATTCTTGGTTCAAATTCTCTAAAAAGAAAAAGTTATTATAACTTCATCTCTTTATGAGTTGTGTGCTCACGACACCATTTACAATACTTACGTACTGAAAATTTCTCTGTATGAGTCTTTTTATTTTTTGTTGTGTGATAATTACGTCTAGTACATTTCTCACAACCTAAGTGAACTGCTTCTCTCATGTTATATTTACCTTTAAAGGATTAAATAATTCGCTAGTGCGAATTATTTAACAATTGATGCAACAACACCAGCACCAACAGTTCTACCACCCTCACGGATAGCGAAGTTAGTACCAACTTCCATTGCAATTGGGTGAATTAACTCAGCAGTAATACTTACGTTATCACCTGGCATAACCATCTCAGTACCTTCTGGTAATGTAATAGCACCAGTAACATCAGTTGTACGTACGTAGAACTGAGGACGGTAGTTTGAGAAGAATGGAGTATGACGACCACCCTCATCTTTACTTAGAACATAAATTTCTGCAGTAAATGTTGTGTGTGGGTTAATAGTACCTGGCTTACAAAGAACTTGTCCACGTTGAACTTCTTCTTTAGCTATACCACGGATTAAAATACCACAGTTATCTCCAGCAATACCTTCTTCCATCTCTTTACGGAACATTTCAACACCAGTTACAGTAGTTTTCATAGTATCAGTGATACCAACGATTTCTACTTCTTCACCAACTTTGATAGTACCACGATCGATTTTACCAGTAACAACTGTACCACGACCAGAGATTGAGAAAACATCTTCAATAGGCATTAAGAAATCTTTATCAGTTTCACGAACTGGATCAGGAATCCATGCATCAACAGTAGCCATAAGAGCAATAATTTTATCTGACCACTCAGCAAGAGTACCAGTTTTTGCTTCTTCAAGAGCTTTAAGTGCAGAACCCGCAGTAATTGGAGTGTCATCACCTGGGAAGTCGTACATGTCAAGAAGTTCACGAATTTCCATCTCTACTAGTTCCATTAACTCTTCATCATCAACCATATCTTCTTTGTTCATGAAAACAACGATGTAAGGAACACCAACTTGCTTAGAAAGAAGGATATGCTCACGAGTTTGTGGCATTGGGCCATCCGCTGCAGAAACAACAAGAATAGCACCATCCATTTGAGCAGCACCAGTAATCATGTTCTTAACATAATCCGCGTGACCTGGACAGTCAACGTGTGCATAGTGACGTTTGTCAGTTTCGTACTCAACATGTGAAGTAGCGATCGTGATACCACGTTCTCTTTCTTCTGGAGCATTATCGATCTGATCGTAATCCATAAGTGCAGCACCATTAGTTACTGCTAATACTGCTGTAATTGCAGCTGTTAGTGTTGTTTTACCGTGGTCAACGTGTCCAATTGTACCGATGTTTACGTGGGGTTTCGTACCACGTTCAAATTTTTCTTTTGCCATTGTGTTCTCCTACTTAGTTTGTGAATTGAATTGGAATTATATCCAAAAATCATTCAATTATTGCTTAAATATATATAATTTCTACATTATGGTGCTGACGGTGGGATTTGAACCCACGGCCTCTTACTTACCAAGCAAGTGCTCTACCCCTGAGCCACGACAGCATCAAGACTACATCAAGCAATAATTGAATAACTCTTTTTTTATTAATACTATTAGTTTTTTGTGATTAGATAACTATACAAGTAAATATTCATATAGTTTTATGAAGTAAGTGCAAAAAATTGTACTTCAGCTTCCAGAAGTTTTGTGTTTATGGAGCGGGTGAAGGGATTCGAACCCTCGACAGCCTGCTTGGAAGGCAGGAACTCTAGCCACTGAGTTACACCCGCATTAAACGATGGTGGTGAGAAGAGGAGTCGAACCTCTGAACCCGTAGGGAGCGGATTTACAGTCCGCCGTCGTTGGCCACTTGACTATCTCACCACAAATTATATAAGTAAACTTATATCTTTTCTGGTCTAACACTGTTTCTAATATTCAAATTTCAATGGTGCCGACACGAGGATTTGAACCCCGGGCCTGCTGATTACAAATCAGCTGCTCTAGCCAACTGAGCTATGTCGGCATCGAAATTGAGTCAGAATTATAGTCCTTTTCGTTTTTAATGTCAAGGTTTTTGCTAAAAATATATGAAATTTCCATCTTTTAGTATTTTTGGCTCCCATTTTCCCCTATATTCCTCTATCTCATCACTGATTCTTTTAAAGTAAGATGGTTTAATATGATTGATATAAAGTTGCACACCCTCTCTTTTGACATCTTCTAACATCTTAAACAATATTTTTGGTGTCAGATGTTTAGAAGTTATTGCTAAATTTTCAAACTCACTAGGAAAAGAACATTCTATTACTACACTAGATATTTTATCATTACTATTTATCTCATTTATTGCATTATCAAGTGAATAGGTATCCGCTGTTATAAGAACACTCTTATTCTCTTTTGTATAGACATAACCACAACTTGCAACCGTATGATCTGTATAAAATGCCTTGATTGTCTCCTGCTTTCCTATACTATACTCTTTATCTATTTCTATCTCTGTATATGTTACAGCCATTTCATCTGAGAGTGTTAATGGTATAACACTAAAGTCTGGCCATATTGTATTATTTAAAAAATTCTCCTTTATAGCTTGTATGGTTTCAGGTAATCCTATAATGTTAAGAGATTTTTTACGTAAGTTGAAATAGTTATCTAATATATATGCAATATCTATAATATGGTCAAGATGTGAATGTGTCATCCAGATATTTTCTATATCTATACTTTCTATATTAAGCGGTTCAAGTAGATTGCCTGCATCAATTACATTTTTTTTATTCACATAGAAAGCACTTGTTCCATAGCCTTTTGATTTTGTACCATAAGCCCCTAGGATTTTTATCTCTTTTTGTTCACTAAGAGCTGTTTGGTCCTCATATCTATCATTAAAACTATCACGGACCGCTTCTATTTTTTCTAAATTCTCAAAAAAGATATCTACGAGATGTGGATCAAAATGTTCTCCTCTCTCTTCATGTAACAAAGAAAAAATTCTTTCATTACTCCAAGCCTTTTTATATACCCTATCACTTCCCAATGCATCAAAAACATCTGCTAAAGCTGTAATACGACCATAGATATGGATTTCTTTGCCTTTTAGCTTCCGTGGATATCCTGTACCATTCCATTTTTCATGATGCTCGTAAGCTACAATAGAAGCTGCTTTTAGGAGTGGACGATTAGAGTCTTTTATCATCTTATATCCAAGTTCAGCATGAGTGTTCATAATAAAACGCTCATTCTCATCAAAACGACCAGGTTTATTTAAAATACTATCTGAAATTGCTACTTTACCTATATCATGCATTGGACTTGCTTGTTTAAGAAGTTCTGATTCCTCTTCATCAAGTCCATAGGCTAGTGCTAAAATCTTTGAGTACTCGGCAACACGTTTGACATGATTTCCTGTCTCTTTTGATCTACTCTCAGCAATAGAACCCATTGTAAAGACTACCTCTTTTTGTGTCTCTGTTATTTCTATAGCTAGTTTTGCAGAGACAAGTGTTTCAGCTGCATAAGTACTAGCCAATGTAAGACGCTCTAAATCTCTTTCTTCAAACTCATTATGTTCTCCATGATGATTTACTACTTGAAAAGCACCTACTATATTTTCACTATAATCATACATAGGAATAACCATCATGCTTTTTGTTCGATAGCCAGTTTGAGAATCTACCTCTTTATTAAAACGCTCATCAAGATAGGCATCAGAAATAATTTCACGTTGTCCATTCTTAATTGCTGCACCTACTATTCCTGATTCTACAGGTATTTCTAAGCGACCTACTCCTTGAGCTACCTTTGTCCAGAGAGTTTTTTTATCCTCTGAAACCACCCAGATACTACATCTATCTGCACTTGTAAGCGAGCGTCCCATTTTTGCGAGAACGACTAGTATCTCATCATAGTCTGTGAGAGAAGAGACTTCTGTCAAATAGGTAAACACATAATCTAGTATCTCATTCGCCGTTAAACTTTTTATATCTCTATTCATAACTTCTCCATTGTATTAGATGTATTATAACATTTAGTCGCTATAATTGCACAAAATATTTTTTACTATCACAACAAGGATCTTCACTTTATGTTAAAAATACTCTTTTCTCCCTCTGAAGGTAAAAATCTCGGTGGAATAAAATCAAAGCTCTCACTCTTTGGTGCTACAAATGCAAGAGATGAAATTCTTGCATCCTATCAAAAGATACTCGATTCAAAAGATGAAGAGGCTATTAAAGCTCTCTTTGGTATGAAAAAGTTTAGTGACTGTGAAGCTTATATAGAAAATATCTTTGATGCTCCTCTTTTACCAGCTATTGCACGCTATCAGGGTGTTGCTTATGATTATTTAAAGTATCAAGAGCTAGAAAATGTAGCTCAAGAGTATTTGAAAAAAAACAGTCTCATTTTTTCAAATTTATATGGTCCTCTGCTTGGTGGTGACCTCATCCCTATTTATAAAGTCAAACAGGGAAACAAAATTGGAGAGATAGTACCTGAGAAATTTTATAAAGAGCGTTTCTCCTACCAACTCGATCTTTTTCTAGGAAATGATGAGATACTAGATCTACGTGCTGGATACTATGAGAAGTTTTACAAACTATCAACTCCCTATACAACTCTCAAGTTTTTAAAAAATGGAAAAACAGTAAGCCATTGGGCAAAAGCTTACAGAGGTATAGTACTTCGTGAAGTGGCAAAACATCAGATAAGTTCTATAAAAGAGTTTATGGCTCTTGAGATAGAGGGTTTAAAGGTTCTAGAGATAAAAAAAATAAAAAATAAAACTGAAATAGTTTACGAAATAATTAATTAATATAAAGGTTAGATATATGCAAGATTCACAAGAGTACAAAGACAAAAAAGCATTTTTTGAAAAAATAATCACACTTTATGGGCGTAATGTTGTCATAGAGGTATTGCAAGATGAAAATGTAGAGGTACATAAACTCCACATGGCATCTTCAAATAAAACAGATGGAGCGATCAAGAGTATACTCTCTCTAGCTAAAAGTCGTAAAGTAGAGATAACATATCATGAGAAAAATTCTCTCTCTCGCATTAGTAAAAATGCTAAGCAAGATCAAGGTGTAGCTATAGACATTATGGCAAAAAGCTATAAAAATGCAAAAGAGATTCAGAGTATGTCGGCGTTTCGACTCATAGCACTAGATGGCATCCAAAATCCACAAAACCTTGGTATGATTATAAGAAGCTGTGCTGCTGGAAATGTAGATGGTATCATCCTCCCTAAAAAAAACTCTGCCAAAATCTCTCCTTTAGTGATAAAAGCAAGTGCAGGGACACTTTTCAAACTTCCTATTTACTTCTGCAATGCACTTGAAGATATCTTACCAACCCTTGAAGAGACAAAGATTTATTCCCTCTCCTCTCATGCTAAAAATAATGTATATAATGTAAGCACAACTCAAAAAAGTATATTTGTTTTAGGAAATGAGAGCGATGGGGTAAGTCCAGAGGTAGAAGAACTTTGTAATGACTCCATATCTATACCAATGCAAAGAGGTGTTGAGTCTCTTAATGTTGCAGTAACAGCTTCACTTGTCGCGTTTATGAAATCATAATCTCATAAGGACGTCGTATCTCTTCTATAACTTCATTTACGGACATATGGCGAGACTTACGAACAAACTCCTGTCCAGCCAAAAAGATAAGTACTGTAGGAATGGCATAAACACTAAAGTGTGGAGCTATATCCTCATCTACTGATATATCAACACTCTCTACCTTGAATTCATGAAAGTTTTTCTCTAACTCTTGGAGAAGTTTTGGTTTAAGGGCATGGCAGACACTGCATGTCGGAGCAGAGAAGTAAACCATCACTGCTTGATTTTCTTTTATCGTTTTATTTATATTTTCTATTGTTTGCATACATTATTATAGTAAAATTACACTATGAATTCAATTATAATCAGCATATTAAGTATTTATCTTTTCATAGTGATGGGTTACATAGCTAAAAGAGTCTTCAAAGAGCAGATAGATGACAAAACTATCACACTTATCAATGTCTATTTCCTTCAAGTCTTTCTTACTTTTTGGGGTTTACTGCTGCGACCTATAGATACTTCTCTTTTCTTTGCACCCTCTCTCTACCTTCTTATAGTATTGCTCTTACTTTGTCTCTCTGCCTTTGTAGCAAAATACCTTTTTGAGAACAAAAAAGAGTACTCTATCGCTATGGTAGCTTCTATTATAGGCAATACTGGTAACCTTGGTATTCCTATAAATATCGCTATTTTTGGTGAGGAGTCTATTCCCTACACTACTATTATAAACCTTGTGAATGTTTTTGTTGTATACACTATTGGCGTTTTCTTCTACTCTCGTGGGAGTTACGATACTCGCTCTTCACTGCGAAATATTTTTAAACTTCCTATCCTTTGGGCGGCTATCATCGCAATATTGCTTAGTCTTTACCGAGTCCCTATCCACTCATCTATTATGAATATGCTTATGATGGGAGCCTATGCTTCTATGACCATGCAGCTCTTTTTATTTGGTATCTATCTCTATGGAACAGAGATAAAAACTCTTAATAAAAAACTTCTTCTTTGGGTCATAAGCTCTAAATTTATTTTCTTACCAGCTATTACCTTTGGTGTTCTTAGCTTTGTTACACTAGAGCCTATGATAAAAGGCATACTTTTCATAGAACTTCTTATGCCTCTAGCTGTTGCAAATGTAAACCTTGCTTCACTCTATGAGTGTACCCCAAAAGTTGTAACAGCCTTTGTATTTATATCCTCTCTTCTTTTTTTAATCGTTATCTTTTTAGGGGTCTATCTCTTGAAATTCCTCTAAAATATGTCACTCTGCCATATAATATTCTCATTATCATTTTTTATACTACAATGGCATTTTAGTTATGGGAGTAGATAGATTGAAAATTCACATTGATATTGATTGCTTTTTTGTAAGTGCTGCTCGCATCAAAGAACCATCACTTGAACACCTGCCAGTGGCAATAGGAGGGAGAAGTGATACGAAGATATTTGATGCTAGTGCAAAGAACCAAACTGTCAACTTTGAAAACTCTGGAAGTTTTGTACCTACTTTTTATAAGGCTTATGAGGCAAAAGATGATATTGATGGCTTTAAAGATGCAGATGGTAAGATACGAGGGATACTTACGACTTCTAGTTATGAGGCACGAAGTTTTGGGATAAAAACTGCAATGACTATTCGAGAGGCTCTGCAACTCTGTCCTCATCTCATTATAAAAGCACCAAACATGTCACTTTATCAAGAACTCTCACACCAACTTCATGAGTTTTTATGTGAAAGGATTCCTTTAGTAGAACAGGCAAGTATTGATGAATTTTATGGGGATTTAAGTGGTTGGGTTAGTGAGGAGTCTCTCCCTGCATTTATGGATACTCTTCGCCATGAGATAAAAGCTAAACTCAAACTTCCAGTCTCTATAGGTGCAGCACCCACAAGATATATCGCAAAACTGGCTACCACTTATGCCAAACCTTTTGGTTGTAAGATTATAGATAAGTACAACTTTGATGCCTTTGTTGACTCCATAAAAGTAGAAAGTTTTGCAGGTATTGGAAAAAGTATGCGAACACGACTTCATGGTGTTCAAATCTTTACGCTTGGTGATCTTCGTAAACGCCGTGGAACCGTAGAGTCTTGGGGTCCTTATGCCAAAGATCTTTATCGCCGTGTCAATGGAGAGAGTGATGCCCCCATCGTTACGACGCATAGAAGAAAATCTATAGGCATTAGTCGAACTTTTGACCCTCTTTTTGATAGAGTAGAACTCAAACGCAGAGTACGTGTTCTTGCTCGACATCTCGCGTTTGCTATCCTAAAACTTGATGTTATTCCTACTCTATTTCATCTCAGTATATCTTATGAGCTCAATCAATCTAGCCACAAAAACATCTCTCTTGCTGAAGTTTTTACAGAACAGAAATTCAATGCACTGTGCCAAGAACTCTTTCTTGCAGCCGATACACAACGGCGTTTACAAGTCATACGACTTAGCATTAACTGTTCTAGTTTTACTAGAGACTCTAAAAAAGAGCTTTCACTCATCGGCTTTGCTGAGGATCAAGAGATGCGTTTACTAACAGAAAAGACACAAGAACTTCGTGAAAAGTATGGTATTGATGCAGTGAAGTGGGCAAGTGAGATGTAGTGTCACATTGAAGATAATATGCTACAATGCTCCTTATGAAAAACTCTAAACTTCTTGAGCAGTTTCGCTCTTTTTATTTTCGCAACTATCCTGATGATATGGAGAGACAAATATCATACTTTAGTATTTTTGGTGGGCTTGGTTGGGATGTAGATACTAGCAGACCAATATCAGAACTCATTGAAAAACTTATCTTAGAGAATTTCGATATTTTATATACAAATATTCAAGAACTTACAGATAACTCTGGGGAGAATAGGCGTCTTCTTCAAGCATTAGCAGTAGGTGATAGAAGAATTTTCTCTGCATTTAAGCGTGCAGGATTAAACAATGGTAATGGAGGGGGAGCTCTTAATTTTTTACAAGCAAAAGGAGTTATTCAACTAGAGTACTCAAGAGAGCAAGACCCTCGAGCAAAAAATCCAAACGCGAAGCTTAAACGAAGAGATGCGAGACATCGCATATCGCATAAAGTACTCTTTACTCATCCCTTTGTCCGTTTTTGGTTCTACTTTATAGCCCCTCAGATAAAAAACATTCAAGCAAAAAACTATGCACCACTCTTTGAAAGGATAGAAGAACTCAAACATAGTTATGTCAGTCTCATCTTTGAAGAGCTTAGTGAACTTCTCCTCAACTACAATCTTCGAGACTCACAAATTATAAGTTCAGGAAGTTACTGGGATGCAAATTTAGAGATAGATATACTTACAATAACCGATACTGAAAAAATCTATATAGGCGAATGTAAATGGAAAAATCACAAGATTAATAAAAAAGAGTTACATAAGCTTGTAGAAAAGTGTGAAAAGCTAAAGATAGAGCCGACTCAGATTGTCTTTTTCTCAAAACGTGGTTTTTCTAAAGAGCTTGAGCAGATGCAAGGTGCATCACTAGCACTTTATAGTGCTGATGATTTTGAGGCATTACTCAAAAATAGCTCTAAAGAAGAGCTTATTGAAAACTTCATCAACTAAAGAGTTAGCTTACTACTTTGAGTGCAGTATATGCCTCTTGAAGGAGTTGAAATTTCTGAGTATAGTGTGCAACCATATGAGGTACTTCGTGGATAATTTTATCTGGATGGTAAACTTTAGTAAGTTTTTTGTAAGAGCGTTTCAGAGCATCTTGGCTTGCACCTATTGGACACTCTAAAACTGTATAGAACATTATGTTATCATCTGTCTCTTGTTTACATAAATCTCCAAAACTAAAGTTTGCAAAGTCACTGTAAAGCTTAGACATAAAGTGGTTATCGTAGGTATATTGAATCTCATAGTGCAGGATATGGCGTTTGTTCAAGGCTCTCTCTAACCTTGACTTTGCTTTCATATCTGAAACATCTATGACTAAAGAAGCATCTGTACCGCGTTCCACATAGACTTCAAGTTGTGAACGCATATAGTTAAGAACCCAAGAGTTTGGACTTTTTAGTGATATGAGTACAGTATCTTTATCATAAGCATAGAGATTTACCTGAACAATTTCTGGCTCTTCTAGTTTACTTAGTTCTATCTTTATAGGCTGTGTACCAAATTTTAGCATAGAACGCAGAAAAAATTTATGATTAAAATCATGTATTTTTGCATGGTGTTCACTGAGTTGGTATAAAAACTCTTCTCGAACCTCTCGGAGTGTTTCATTACGGAAGACAAGTACTGCTTTGGGCAAGAAAAGCATACCTCTTGAGTGATGATTTAAAAATTTTTTCATCCAGTCCGTATTTAAAGTCTCAAATCCAGTTGTAATTAAAATAAGATTATTACGAAGAACTATATCCATTCATTACCCTTTTCGAGATATTTTTTTAGATTTAAAGCAAATAATGTTCCACTATATTTTTATACTCTTTCATTTTATTTATAGAAATTTAGAGTATAATTGCACATTAACTCTAAGGATATGATTTGCGCGAAGATATAAATGAAAAGTGTGCTGTTGTTGGGATATTTGGTCACGAAGAGGCTTCTAAATTAGCTTACTTCTCTCTCCATGCACTACAACACCGTGGTCAAGAAGCTGCTGGAATTAGCTCTTCTGATGGAAAGAAACTGCATACTATTAAAGATCGTGGTTTAGTTATGAGAGTGTTTAATGAAAAGAAACTCTCTACATTGAGTGGCTCTTCTGCTGTTGGGCATACTCGTTACTCAACTGCTGGGGATGACTCTATTCTCGATGCACAACCAGTGTTTGCTCGTTATGACCTCGGTGAGATGGCTATTGTTCACAATGGTAATCTCACAAACGCTGATGAAGTCCGTAACAAGCTCATTGAAAAAGGTGCGATTTTTCAGACATTTATGGATACTGAAAATCTTATTCACCTTATCGCTAAAAGTTCTAAAGATAAACTTTTAGAGAGAATTATCGATGCAGTTCAGAGAATTGAGGGTGCTTTTTCTTTAGTATTTTTAAGCCGTTCAAAGATGTTTGCTATGCGAGATAGATTTGGTTTTCGCCCTTTAAGTCTTGGAAAACTTCCTAATGGTGGTTATATCGTTGCGAGTGAGACTTGTGCATTTGATCTTGTGGGTGCTACTTTTATTCGTGATGTGAAACCAGGGGAACTTCTTATATTTGAAGAGGGAAAAGAGCCTATCAGTATGCAAGTTTTAGAGTCTGTTACTCCTAAGCACTGTATCTTTGAGTATGTTTACTTTGCACGACCTGATTCCAATGTATTTGGGCAGTCTGTCTATCAAACGCGAAAAGATATGGGAAAAGAGCTTGCTAAAATCAATCCTATAGAAGCAGATATGGTTATCCCTGTTCCTGATGGTGGTGTTCCTGCTGCTATTGGGTATGCACAAGAGAGTGGCATTCCTTATGAGATGGGGATTATGAGAAACCACTACATCGGACGTACTTTCATCGAGCCGACACAAGAGATGCGTGACCTCAAAGTGAAGATGAAACTCTCTCCTATGACGGACATTATTAAAGGCAAAAAAGTTATCGTCGTAGATGACTCTATCGTTCGTGGAACTACTTCTCGCCGTATCATCCGTATGCTCAAAGAGGCAGGAGCTAGCGAAGTACATATGCGTGTCTCTTCTCCTCCTACAACTGACCCATGTTTTTATGGTGTAGATACACCAGACAAAGAGAGTCTTATCGCGTCTAAGATGTCTAATCAAGAGATTTGTGACTATATCGAAGCTGATTCACTTGCTTACTTAGATGAGGCTGCACTCCTTAGAAGTGTAAAATCTACAGCAGATGAAGATAAATACTGTACTGCTTGTTTTACAGGTAAGTATATCGTTTAATGGAACAGATATACACATACGGTGGTTACCTCAAAGAGAAGTTTGGGTGCAAGGTCTATAAAGTTGGCATAAATATCTCTGGCTTTACCTGCCCAAATATAGATGGAACAGTCGCAAAAGGTGGTTGTACCTTTTGTGAAAATGACTCTTTTTCTGCCAGTACTGACGAGATAAAAGAGCTAAAAGGTTTTCACTTAAATCTCGACTCAGAAGAGAACCCTTTTTTAGAGAAACAACTTCTCCAGCTTGAACAGCAGTTTGAGGCTATCTCTAAACGCCAAGCTAAAGAGTATGGAGCTGAGAAATTTATAGTCTATTTTCAATCTTTTACAAATACCTATGCACCCTTTGCAACACTCAAAGCTCTTTATGAAAAAGCACTCTCCTTTCCTAATGTAGTAGGACTTAGCATCGGTACACGTTCAGATAGTATTACTGAAGAGACTTTAGAGTATCTAGCAGAGCTTGCAAAAGAGTCAGAGATTTGGCTTGAGTTTGGTATACAGTCTGTGTACGATGAGACGTTAGAAAAGATTAACCGTGGTCATGATAGTGCCAATGTCAAAGAGTGGATCATAAAGTCAAAAAAAGCGGGAGTCAATGTCTGTGGACATCTTATCTTTGGTCTCTATGATGAGACTCAAGAGATGATGCTTGCGACCTCTCGTGCTGCATATGAGTGGGGAATTGACTCTGTGAAGTACCATCCTCTCTATGTAGTCAAACGTACAGCATTAGCAAATGAGTTTATGCGTGGTGAGTTTATACCCATAAGTGAAGAGAGTTACTTGGAAGTACTTGTAAAGTCCTTAGAGATGAAACCTAAACATATCCATGTCCAACGTATAACTGCTGGTTTGGATGATGATGCACTCCTAGCACCTCAGTGGTGTAGAGATAAAAATATGCAGATAAGAAACATCAACAAAGCTTTGAAAAAAGTTGGCTTAAAGTACTAAGAGAATTTCTATAGAGTTCTGCTTAGTGTCCCCATACCTTTGTAAACTGAGAAGTGCCTCTGAAATATGGTGGGTATTTGAAGTAGACTCTAAAAGCTTGAGAAACACCGGGCTTAAGATTCTTTGCTACTACAAACTCTTTTGTAATAGATTGTGGTTGTGTTCTCATATTAAGTCCATGTGAAAAAAAATCAAAAAACCCACTACTTTTATAAAAACTACCAGCCCTAACATTTCCTGCCAAATGCCCTCTGTTTACTAGTTTTATCTGAAATGTCACTTTTCCTATGAGATGATTACCCTTATTTTTTACTACACCTGAGTATATGATTTGTTCAGTACTTAGAAGTCTTCTATTTTTTAGCTTATAAAGGGATACTTTTTTTGTGTATTTATCTACAACAAGTACAGAAAAAACTGCTAACAAAGAAGTTATTACAAGTACTGAGATAAACATTCCAACTTTTATTTTTTTTTCTTTTTGTTTCAATGCATTGAGAGTACCAGTGATAAACATAAGAAAAATTACACCGAAAGTAATGAAGTGCCAGTAGTTAAATGCTGTCATTTACAGTCTGCTCCTAAAGAGATATTATAATCTCTGCTATATGTAAAAGGTTCTACAATAATCTTGAAATTTCGACTCTCCGATACTGCTATACCTTTCTCAACTATCGACATCTTTTGAAATGGTTTTAATTTTTTTAGATAATTTTTATACTTATTTGAAGTAACAGCATAAGCATTAGCAGTTATTCTACACTCTTTAAAGTAGCTCTTAGATTCATTTGTAAGTGTTCCATAAACTATAACAGCCTCACTAAAGTGTAAGCGTTTTTGAGAAGTTAATGTTAAACTATTTTTGAAGAGATACTCATGGAGTTTGATATATCCAAGAGTTGGTCCTGCTAAAAGTGTAGTAAATGCGAGAAGTATAAAAAAAAGAGAAAAAATAACTTTACGGCGAAGCATAAGAGCTATAATGATAAATAGGATAAAAAGTAAAAAAACAGCACCAAAGAGAGCATAGTCATAAGGAATAAGCCCATCAATAAATGCAGTGATTTTTTCTTTCAACTACTTCTCTCTTGCGTTTTTCTCAGCGATACCACTCATGTCAAATCTACGAGCAAGCTCCTGTTTGATACGATCAGGAGAGATATTTTTAGAGGCTAACGCCACCAACATATGGTATGTTAAGTCTGCTGCCTCATAGATCATCTCTGGCTCATCATTATCTTTGTGAGCGAAACAGTACTCACCAGCTTCTTCAACCACTTTTTTAAGGATAGTGTTGTCACCTTTAGAGAGAAGTTTCGCTGTCCATGAAGTCTCAGGGTCTGCGTTTTTTCGCTCTTGGATGGTATGATAGAGTGTATCTATAACGCCATAAGCAACGGAAGTATCGACTTCTACTTCAGAATTTATCTCGCCTGACTCTAGCTCTGTAAAGAAACAAGACTTACGACCAGTATGGCAAGCTACACCCTTTTGCGTCACTTTTATAAGCAGTGTATCATTATCACAATCAATGTTAAAAGAGTGGATAGTCTGAGTATGACCACTCGACTCTCCCTTTTTCCAGATACGCTGTCTCGAACGCGAAAAGTAGTGTGCAATTTTTGTGCTAAGTGAAAGTTCTAATGCTTCACGGTTCATATATGCCATCATAAGCACTTCATTTGTGCCAACTTCTTGAACTATTACAGGAAGAAGTTCTGACTTCTCCCAATCGACTCTATTTAATGTTTTTTGCATCACTATTTAGCCGTCGTTCTTTTTTGTGCATCTTTTGTATCTACCCAGATATTTGGTGTTGAACCACCAGGAGTTAAGAAGATTTTAGCATCTTTGTTTACACGAAGAGCGTCATTAAATTTCCCTTGTACTTTTATCTGCTCTAACTGTAAAAGCTTAGGCGTTAAAGATTTAGAGATTAAGAGGTTTGCTTTAGCTTGCGCATCTGCTTGAATTGTAATAGCATCTGCATGACCCTTAGCTTCAATACGTGCTTGTTGCGCGACACCTTGTGCTTGAGCAGCTTTTTTAAGTGCCTCTTGTTTTGCACGCTGTACGTCTTGTTGTGCTTTTTGTACCTCTTGTTTTGCTATCTGTACACGCTCTATCTGGTCTTTTACTTTTTGTGGCAAGATGATGTCACGGAGTTGTACAGACTGTAGAATTGCTGGAGAGTTTTTCAGACTTGCAATATTTTTACGAAGTCCCTCTTCAATCTCAGTAGCAATAATATCGCGTTTCATTGGAAGAAGTTCTGCATCATACTTTCCAACAACATTACGAACTACATCACGAACAACAGGATTAATAATCTTATTTTCCCAACTAAAGCCCCAATTCGAGATAGTTTTTGCTGCAAACTTTGCATTGAGCCTATACTGCACTGTCAATTCAATACTTACGGGAAGTCCGCGTTTATCAAGAACTGTTACTGCTCTTTTTGTTACAATTCCCGACGTACGGTTAGTCGCTTCAATGTGTGCTGCATAGTTTATGATACGTACTTTTGTATCTACTACATAGACTTTTTGAATCACAGGAATGATAAAGTGTAGCCCTGGTAAAAGTGGTTGATCTTGATATCTACCATTTGTACTTAAAATTCCACGTTCACCCTCTTGAATAACTGTAAAAGGTTTTGCGAGTATAAGGAGTACAATTACTGCTATTATAAGGTAAGAGAGTGCTGCTTTTCCTCCACCAAAATTTAGATTTGGCATTTCTGGCATTTGAGGTCCTTTTGGACCTCCACCACCTGAGCCACCAGTAGATTTTTTCGCTCCACCTTCGCTCTTCTTTTTGTTAAAATAATCATTCATATCTGATGCCATTTGTTATTTTTCCTTTGTTGTTTTTGTCTTTATAAATGTCTGCTCTTGGCCTCTCTAAGAGGTACAGCTAAAGCAGTACTCCCAGATGGATAGCATTAAAAGTAGTATATATGGATATGTGGCTTTAGCCTCACCAAAAAAGTGTAGCTAAAGTACTCCCTAATTAGTCTATATAAGTAAGATAATGCTCATACTTTTTATCTCTACCAAATACGATATCAAAGTATCCACTCTGTATCTTTTCAGTAATTTCACCACGACTACCACAGCCAATATCTCTTGCATCAATGTTAGCAACAGGTGTAATCTCAGCAGCAGTTCCAGTTAAAAATGCCTCATCAGCCACATAAACCTCTTCACGAGTGATACGACGACGGCTCACTGTATAGCCCATATCCGTAGCCATCTCTATAACCATTTTTTGAGTGATAGAAGCAAGGGCATTATCGCTAGGAGGTGTAATAAGTTCGCCATCTTTTACCATAAAAAATGATGCACCACTAGCTTCTGCAACATAGCCTTGATCATCAAGTAAAAGTGCTTCATCATAACCACAATCTATAGCTTCATACTTCGCCATTTGAGAGTTTAGGTAGTTTGCTGTTGCTTTTGCTTTTCCCATATTTGAAGTGTTTGCAGGGCGAGTCATAGAGACAATTTTCAGTTTAATCCCTTTTCTCATTCCCTCTTCGCCGAGGTAAGCACCCCACTCCCATGCAGCGATAGATGTCTCAATAGGAGCATTTTTGTGATAAATTCCCATAACACCATAACCGATAAAAGCGAAAGGGCGAATGTAAACATTATCCCCAGTAAACTCATTTTTCTTTACTAGCTCTATCTGAGCTGCATTGAGCTCATCAACAGTGAAAGGGATATTTAAGAGTGTCATCTTCGCAGATTCAAAAAGTCTCTTTGTGTGATCATTTAAGCGAAAGATTGCATAACCTTTTTCTGTCTTATAGGCTTTTGTACCCTCAATAACACCATTTCCATAATGAATAGTATGAGAAAGCACATGCACCTTTGCATCATTCCAATTCACAAATTTTCCATTCATCCAGATATACTTGGCAGCGTCCATAAAATCTCCATATATTATAATTAATGCTATTTTAGCTAAATAGAGATTTATATTCTATTAACTCACTCTCAATACGCACTTATTTTAAGCTTTCTTCTATATAATTGCTTATATTAAATATAAGAAAAGGAGAAGATATGGCACATCAATATGCTGATTATAAAGATATAGATCAAGCTCAGCTTCAAAAAGATATAGATGCGATAAAAGAGACTATAACGGGAAGAACACAGGAGGATTTTGACCATCTTTTAAAGATGGAGAGATGGGGAAGGTACTTTACCTTTGGTGGTTTTGCTTTACTTGTTCTAGTCATTTTTCTAGATAATGCGATGGCAGATTTTTCATCGGTTCTTTTTTGGGAGCTTGGATTACTAGGTTCAGTTGCAATAGGCATTGGAAATGTTGCAAGATGGGCAAATGTTACACACCCTATTTTACACGGTGATTACGATAAAGTGCCAAATATCCCTTTTAGATATACAAAGAAAGGGTTTGCGGCTGGAAACAGAAGATGGATTGATTGGTTAGACTGGATTAAACCTGATGCTTGGGCTTTTGAACATAACATTATGCACCACTACCATTTAGGAGAAGATGATGATCCTGATAATGTTGAAAAAAATATGGTTTGGTTGCATGAAGCAAAAATCCCTATGTGGTCGAAAGTTGCTTTCATATATATCTTCGCTATGATCTGGAAACTCGCTTACTATGCACCAAATACACTGCGTATTTTAGCAAATAAAGAGCGTATTAAGAACAAGCAAAAACCATCTTCAGAGTATGAGCTTAGCCCTTTTACTAAAAATGGTAAAGAGTTATGGCTACAGTACATCCTCCCTTATGGAGTAACTCAATTTGTAGTTATCCCATTTCTATTTTACCCATTAGGTGGTATGAGTGCTGTTGGGTCTGCGCTTATATTTGTTCTGATTGCTGAGATATATGCAAATCTACACTCATTTTTAGTCATCGTACCAAACCACTCTGCTGAGGATATTTACCAGTTCTCAACACCACATAAAAATCAAGGTGAGTACTACTTGCGCCAAATTATGGGAAGTGTGAACTATAATACTGGAAGTGATTTTATAGACTTCTTACACGGTTTCTTAAACTACCAAATAGAACATCATATTTTTCCAGAGATGCCACATAGTGGGCAACAGAGGATGCAACCTATCATCAAAGAGATTTGTAAAAAGCATAACTTAGAGTATAGACAAGAGTCCGTATTTAAAAGAATTGGTATGACTATTGATCTTATGGTTGGAAAAACGAAAGTACTTCGTGTAGATGGTATCTAACTATTGAGACCTACTTCTACCGACTTGAGTCGGTAGATAAAATAACTTTTAATACTTCTTCAAAACATCATTTATCTGAACATACGCCTCAATAGGTGTAGTCTCAAAGTACTTCATTCCATGTTTTTTAGCAAATGCTCTTGTCATCTCTTGTATTTTGAGAAGATTAAAACGCGGTGCTTTTGGAAAGAGGTGATGCTCTACTTGAGTGTTGAGCCCACCATAGAACCAGTGAATAAATGCCCCACCTTTGAGTGAACGTGATGTTCTCATCTGTAACTCCATCCAAGAGAGCTTCTCGCCAACCTCTTTTTCAAACACCTCACACCCTAGATGATTTGTAATAAACCCAAACGCCAACCATGGAGAGAGAACAAAATTAAGTGTTAAGTAAACAACTATAGCACTCTCAAATGGTAAAAAGTAGAAGATAGGACCCCAAACTAAAGGCCAGTGCATAAGCATAAGCCCTAACTCTCCCCACTTCTTGCGTTTAATAGCGAAGTTGTAAGATTGTGCTATAAATGCTGGATACATAAAAAACATCGCACCCCAAAAGACAAGATATTTAGTAGCTCTTAGCCATGCCTTATTTCCTGTATAATTTGGAGCAAATGCACCATCCATCGCTAATATATCTTCATCTTTCTCGGGAACATTACACCAAGTATGATGATTTGTATTGTGTTTAAAATCCCACCATGAAGAGCTATTGGATAGTATAAATGCTGCAAATGGGTAGGAGAGTTTAAAAGAGAGTGACTTGTTTTTAAAGTACTGAGTATGTAGAATATCATGAGAGATAAAAACTGCACGGGTGAAAATGATAGTCATAAAAAAGCCAAGTCCTACAGATGCCCATAATGAGTGAGTAGGAAGTGAGTTCCAATGAACAACTATGTAATAGACAAGAGCCATACTTAAAAGCGTAAGTATCATTTCAATACTCCCACGAATAGGAACTCTCTCTAAAAGACCAGCAGCACGTACCTCTGCTTTTAACTCATTAAAATTATCTGGATATGGTGATGTAACTGTTGACATATATATCTTACCTTCTTAAAAATTATAATAATTATAACCATACTATACTAAATGTTTATTGATTGTTGGTAATATATAATTAGTTAAATAATGCAAATATTATTTTAGAAAAGAAAAATATGTCAATTTGCCATTTTTTCCATACTTAAATTATATAAACTGTATAATGCAAAAATAATATACAAGAAGAGGTTACTAAAGTGTTACATAATAATATAATAAATAGAGATTTAGAATTCAAGCAACTTCCCAATGAACAAACAAATGCAGTTTTAGAAATAAATTCAAATTACCTTCACTTGAATATAGAGCAAAAATTAGATTTTTCAAAGACTATGTGGAATAAAAAAAAATTATCTAATCCAAATGCAAAGATAAGGCTTGCAACAATGTTTTCAGGAATAGGAGCAGTTGAGTTTGCTTTAAAAAGATTAAAATTACCCACTAAAATAATTTTTGCAAGTGATAATGATAAGTTTGTAAAACAAAGCTATTTTGCAAACTATAATATAGCAGAAGAAAATTGGTATAGTGATGTTATTAACATTGATGGTAACAAATATAAAAACAAGATTGACTTACTTGTTGGTGGAAGTCCTTGCCAATCTTTCTCTATGATTGGGAAAAGAAAAGGATTTGCCGATACAAGAGGAACACTATTTTATGAATTTGCGAGGGTAGTTAAAGAGAGTCAACCAAAAGTTTTTATCTATGAAAATGTTAAAGGACTTACAAATCACGACAAGGGTAATACCTTTGAAACAATTCTTGCGACATTTGATGAGCTTGGCTATAAATATTCACATAAAATTTTAAATGCAAAAAACTACGGTATGGCACAACATAGAGAAAGGATATTTGTTGTCGGTTTTTTAGACCATTCAATAAATTTTGATTTTCCTGAACCAATAGAATTACAACACACTATGCAAGATTTTTTAGAAGATTATATAGATAGTAAGTATTATCTCAAAGAAAAAGGTGTAAAATTTGTAACAAGTTCAAAAAATAGAAAAAAAAGATACACGCAAATTAATGGAGATATAGCTCTTTGTCAAAAAGCAAATCAACAATTTAATTGGCATGGGGATTTTATATATGAACAAAAAAGTAAACAAGAATTTAATGAATTTGTTTTTGACATCAAAGAAGTAGAAGAAAAATATTATCTTTCTGAAAAAATAAAAACTTATGTATTGGCTGGTGGAACAAAAAATTTTAAAACTTCAACTGAAACAGATTTAAAAGTAGCAAGACCTCTGCTACAATCAATGCATAAAATGCACAGAGCTGGAGTTGATAATTATGTTACTCACAACAAAGGTAGGATTAGAAAGCTAACACCAACTGAATGTTTGAGATTGATGGGTTTTGGAGATGGTTTTAAGCAAGTTGTTAGTGATACTCAAATGTATAGGCAAGCAGGCAATAGTATTGTTGTGGATGTTTTAATAGCCATTTTAAAACAGATGGATATTAGTAAGTTTGGAGAGTAGTAAATGAGTAAGTTACAAAAGATAAAAATTGATAATACAGAATATTATAT